>NZ_JBAHUQ010000004.1 GCF_036689865.1 Magnetococcus sp. PR-3 | reverse complement strand
CGTCTAAATTTGGTTTTGACTAACTATAAATGGTGAGGCAAGTGCAACACAAAACAAACTCTTCTCTGTCTTACCAAACCTAATTTAATTTTTGATGTGGAGTATTCACGCCTGCGCAATTCAAAAAAGAAAACAACGGGCAAGCGAAGAACTGAGCAGTAGAAGATTTACTTCCCAAACTTTCTTTTATTCAGAATCTAGCAACTCTTCTGACTCAACTGATACTTTTTTAATTTGGTAACGCTTCACAGCTTTCCCAATGGCTTTCTCTGGGTCAAATAGGGCTAGGTTTACTCCATCACTTACAGAACTGCGATAAAGCACCCCATCATAACCCTCCTTTTTTATAAATTCACAAAGGTATTGACTAGGCAGATAATCAATAGCTGCACCTTGCGGTAAAACAGGACGTGTAAGCTCATCACCGAGCCTCTCTAAAAAAGGTAAGTCCGATCGCAACTGATCAATAGCACTGGACTCTGAAAGATAAAATGGAGAAACCAATTTTCGAGGCTTTTGTAGATCAACCACCTTGATTTTTGGAATTTCAAAACTAGCTATACAGATATTATCTCCGGTATGAGGACGTATCTCTGAAGTAGCTGTTTCAGTAGTTGATCCAAGGTAAAGGTAAGGTATTCCTGCTGGGTTAGCCCTCCCATTCGTAGCCTTCCGTTGAGGAGGAGGGCCCATTTTGTCCAAAGAAAAACACTGTTCGTGTTCTGCTAAAACTCTAGCTCTATGCCAGCTTCCTGGTGAAACTTCCTGAACAACATGCACAATAAGCTGCGCTAATCGATCAGTATCAATTTTACTCTTATCGTCGAGAAACCAACGATTTCCATGCATCAATTCATCACGTAACGTTTCCCATTGGACCAATGTTTGACTGTCATATTTTGAAGATGGAGAAAACCTCTTCCGAACGATATCATCATCATCAAGAATTTCTGCAAGCAACATTTGAGCATTAGCCATATCCATTTTTGGATGTGTAAACAATCCCCAGTCACTCTTCATCCACTCAGCAAGTAATATCCCATTTTGATCTTTTTCATAAGCACCCAGAAAAATTTCAAATTCTGGGCAAAGTTCGCTTGGCTCAATCAGATCAACATTATCTGAGCCACAAAAATCACACTTGCCTTTTCTATTGCTACGGGATGGTATTATCTCTGATTGAAGACCATGATCACCAATACACTTAGGACAGCAATAACGTTGAAGCATTTCAGGCTCCATGAAGATATTGAGCCAATGTTTCGATATGATGCTTCATGGATAGTTTTTTCACATACCCAAGACCTGGGAAGTGTTCTCTACTATGTAGCTTTCTAAATTCTTTAATGGTTTCGGTTTCGTATAAATGAGAATCTCCTGAGTCAAGCTTTTCAATCAGCTTGTTCAGTGCTTGCACGAATTTTCCTGCTGGGTCTGTTGGAGTGTCTTTTGTTGTTGAAACAAAATGATAAACAAACATTTCATTGTCCCTATTTGGATCAATGAAAGTTAAGTGTATTGCAATAGCGTAAGCCGGGCCTCCACCTTCAGCAAAATGATCACCAACAATCAAAAAATCCCCGAAGCCGTCCATTCCCATTTCAGTGTATGTGACATGCAAATCTGAGAACGTTTCACTCGGAGGGTAGTCAGCATTTCGCTGCCTCTCAAAGCCATCATGCAAAAGTACTCGAGTACCTTTGCTAAAATGCTTGCGGTATAGCATTTTAGCGTGATTATCAAAAAAAATGTGTTCTGACTCTGCCATATCATCACTGATATACTCTGCCAACTCACGAGGAGCTGGAAAGCCAGCATGTATAAATATTGGCTTAAGTTTTTTGCATCTATCTAACAGGTCAATAGCCTTAGATAAAACTGTTGTAGCTGAAAGCAAAATCCCCGCTGAGATTGAACCCTTCTCTGCATAAGGCTCTAGCAGAGTGATAATACTATTTCCACTACCTTGATGATCACCACAGCCTGGGTTCACGATTACAATAGCCTTGCCTTGTGCTTCACAAATTGCATCAAGCGCTTTTTCGAGCCCTTTGAATGACTCTTTAACAGGTTCAATTATTGGGGTAAAACCACAGCCAGCGAGGAGTTTCGCTTTTTCTCTAATTGTTATCAACTCGTACTGTTTACCGCGAAAGTAAGGGTAATACATTCAGGGTCAACTCCAGGTCAGCGCTGTTTTCAAGGGTGTGTCAACTGACTTAATCAATCTGCTATGATTCTTTCGACTCATACGTTTTGACAATGCAGCTGCATGCAATGATTCAGGCAGGTCTTTAATGAGTTCGCAAAGTGATGTTAAGGCTCTGTTCTTTTTCAGAACGGTGACCATTTGTCTATGCAACTCATTGCGGTCTAAGTCTACAAATAACTCTCTCAACTTTTCGTAGCGCTGGGTATTAGGGACATCAGGAACGTCAACACCCAAGCCCCTTAAAATATTGATAGCCTCAACTGCCCGAAGAGAAAGCAGAACTGTAGCTGGACATATTTTCTCAGTTTGCTCAATTGCATCTCTATATACTGAAATCTGATAACGTCGTGAAAGGCTAAGGACACCTACTCCGTCAGGAATACGCTCGACCACGTCATCCACATGACTTTCAGCTGTAATCACATTTACCGATGCAAAAACCTTCTGATAGTCTTCTATTTGCTTATTCAATCGAGACAGAGAATCCCTCTCAGATTTGATTTCATAAACAGTTGCAGTTCCATTTAAGATGACAAGATCTGCCCTGCTGGAACCCACGCGAAACTCAGTCAACATGGAAGCTGTATTCAAGCTATGCTTCCCAAGCAAAACTTTTTTTGTTACTGCGGACCTGTAAATATACTCATCACGACAACCAAACTTCTTTAGCTCAGAAAAGGCTAACTCAAAAAGATCGCCAACACTTATTTCTTGATTACTATAATCCAAAAAATCCAGCTGGTCCAGCAAACGCACAAACATAGGAGATCGACCCTTTTCCGCTAATTCACGGAAAACGGCTGATGAAAATAAGCGCGTCAATGCAGATAGTTCTGATTGCTCTCTTTGCACGTCCCAACTTCCTTTTTTGAGCGAACTAACCCAGCCTAATTCTCTTCATATAGAGACAAAATGGCAAGCTTAATCCATACTTTCTGCGAGATAGGAGAGACAATTCATCAATGACATCAGGAAATGACAGAGCACAAATCACGTTGATTAGGAAGTACACAGCATTGTATTTTTCCATCTCATTGAAAATGCGCATGGTACACAGCTTTTGAGGCTCTGGTAAGTACAGAGCTTTTAGAGAATTTGAGGGGAAAGAGAGAAAAAAAGCCCTGAAAACTTTCCGAACAGAGCAATAACAGGAACATCTAAAAAAACGTCAAAGTCATGATTTATTTACAGGAAAAACACAACAAAAAAAGCCCGAGTCCATTGGACTCGGGCTTTGATTGGTGAAGCGTTCCACACCAAAATCAAAAATTCTCTACTGACGAAACTTCATTTACGATTACGATGCGTGGTCCACTCGCAAGTGAAAGAATGCGTGTTTCAGCATAAGCATGGGTGATTGAGCAAAACGCATCCCATTGAAATCAAAAATTCTTTGGAGTTTGAGAGGTACCATATCTAGACATTTCTCATATCCATGGCTTCTACCCCCATACTTTAACCTGATTGAATTTCATTGGCCTATATAGCCAACATCCTGTAGAATTTCGTCAGATAAGGTACTGATTAGAAAGCTTGGGTAAAATGCACAAGTTCTATGAATTTTTCGCTGGTGGTGGCATGGCCCTTGCCGGGCTTGGTCCAAAATGGGAGTGCCTGTTCGCCAACGATATTGATGCAAAAAAAGCCGCCTCCTACGCCCAGAATTGGGGTGTAGAACATTTGTACGTTGGCGACATCAAACAACTTAGATCAGACAGGCTCCCCGATCAGGCTGACTTAGCTTGGGCGTCATTCCCCTGCCAGGATCTCTCCTTGGCGGGTAATGGAGGCGGCTTGAACGCGGAGCGATCCGGTACTTTTTGGCCTTTCTGGTCCCTGATAAATGATCTTGCCCAGGAACAACGCCCACCAACGCTAATTGTCCTGGAAAACGTCTGTGGAGCCATTACCTCGCATGGCGGTAAAGACTTCCAGGCTATTGGCGAAGCATTAACACGTGTAGGTTATCGATATGGTGCTCTTGTTATGGACGCCTCTAAATTTCTCCCCCAGTCGCGGCCTCGCCTATTTATCATAGCAATTCGCAATGAGTCAGATACTTTACAGCTCTTCACTCGACAGGAACCCGACCCAATCTGGCATACCTCCTCTTTGATAAAAAGTGTGGAGGCGCTACCTACATCTCTTAAGTCGTCTTGGGTCTGGTGGAGCCTACCAAAACCGTCGAAGGTTACACATACTCTATCTAGTATTCTTGAATTGGAGCCCAAAGGGGTCTCGTGGCATACACCGCAAGAGACCAAACGACTATTGGAACTTATGGCTCCCACCCATCGCGATAAAGTTGCTCAAATGGCAGCGGCAGGCCAACCCATGGTACGCACAGTTTACAAGCGGACCCGGCGCAATGAACAAGGCGAACGTCAACAGCGCGCCGAAGTGCGCTCTGATGAGATAGCAGGTTGCCTCAGAACCCCCACGGGTGGCTCCAGTCGCCAGACGGTTCTCATCGTAGATGGGAATAATTTCCGCTCCCGATTATTATCTCCCCGAGAAACAGCCCGTTTGATGGGATTGCCGGACTCCTATATACTTCCCGAACGATATAATGATGCTTATCATCTTACCGGAGACGGCGTAGCCGTTCCCGTGGTACGTCATCTGGCTAAGAATCTGCTTGAGCCCATTCTTGATCACGTCAAGTCCGCCTCACTGGAAGCGGCCTAATGTCATTAAACAAAGCGCTCACCACTTTCTATAAGACAAAGAAATTTCAAAACAAAGGTCCGTTAAGTGTTGCCTTGGTCATCACACAACATGCCAAAAAAATGGGGCTTCCTCTTGATCCAAACAGTTTAATCACAGATGGAGGCGGCCAAGTGCTAGGTTTGGGGAAAGGAGCAGTTCAAGCTGTCCTCAAGCGTCATGGAATTGATCGTGTTCTTGCTAAAGAAGGGGGACGGACCAGTCGCGGCAGTTTGAATAAAATGCGCGACTATACTGCATTTCTTAACCAGCTTCATCAAGAAGCCGCGCCAGTTGATCTGGATACTATTGAGGCCTTTTGGGTCGAGCGAGTACGAGAGTTTTTTGCCGGTAAACCTTTCAAAATAAAACTCGACTCATCACGCAGCCTTAGATCCGTGGTGAGAGACGTCATTAGCCAAGCCATTGCACGCCAGAAAGATGCTAATGGCACCTACTACGCAGGTGCCGTCATGCAACACTTAGTGGGAGCCAAGCTTGATTGTTTCTTGGGTATCGGCTGTTTTGACCACAACGGGTTTTCGACATCAGACGAGCAATCGGGCCGAGCTGGCGACTTTCTCATTGAGGATGTTGCAATCCATGTGACCACATCTCCCGGAGAAGCCGTCATAGCCCGATGTAAGGATAATCTGGATGAAGGACTCCGCCCCATCCTGGTAACGCTTCAAAAAGGGGTCCAGGTGGCAGAAGGACTTGCTGAGAACGCATCTCTTCATGATCGAATCGATATCTTCGAGATGGAGCAGTTCATCGCGCTTAATCTTTACGAATTAGGCAGATTCAAATCTGATCACCAGAAAATAGCCGTCACAGATGTGGTTAATCGTTATAACGCCATTGTGAGTGAATGGGAAACAGATCCCAGTCTTCAGATAGAATTCGCAACCGGAAGACAAAAAACCTAAAGCCGGTAGCTGAATCATCTATGCCATCAAAAAAACGTAATTCCAAACCCGAGATCACCGTTTGCCGTCTGGTTCATTGAATAGGCTATCAGTATCACCTTAATGAGATAGACCTTATGGGAATCCATAAAGTCAAAAGCTGTTTACCTTCATGGCCTTATTAAAAGTACACAGCCATTGTACTTTTACATCCCATTGAAAACACACATGGTACACAGCTTTTGAGGCCCTGCGAAGTACAGAGCTTTTAGAGAATTTGAGGGGAAAGAGAGAAAAATAGCCCTGAAAACTTTCCGAGCAGTATGATTTCAGAATCGCCTCAATAAGCGGTAAAATCATGATTTCTTTACATGAAAAACCCAACAAAAAAGCCCGAGTCCAATGGACTCGGGCTTTAAATGGTGAGGTGTGCAGGAGTCGAACCTGCGACCCAGTGATTAAAAGTCACTTGCTCTACCAACTGAGCTAACACCCCTCATTTGCTCAGAAGCTGAACAACCATGCTTCCGAGGCCCTGAAATTTAACAAAACCGAGAGCGCTTTCCAAGCAAAAAATTCACACAATGTACTTTTTTCTGCCTAACACCTGCCATAATCCATGTAAAGGACTGTATATAAAAAGAAAACAGGGCAGAAAAAGAGGACTCTTTCTACCCTGTCAGCACGCTTATCCTGAAGTTTTAATCCCGCTCGTCGATCCACATCATCTGAATCGTCTCCAGAATCTTTTCATTACAGTGATCTTTTTCATCATCAAAACCTGGAAGCGCCATAACCCACTCCTGCAGATCCGTAAAGCGCACTGTCAGCGGATCAATGTCTGGCTTACCATCGGCCAGCTCAATGGCAATATCATTGACGTCTGTCCACTTCATCTCCGCCTCCTACTTTTTTTTGTCCACGTTGATGTTGCGGTTATATTCTGGAATGGTAACAACCAACCCATCGAGATCTTCACTCATGATAATTTGACACCCCAACCGGCTATAAGGGGTTAGACCAAAAGCCTTATCCAGCATGTCATCTTCATCATCCGTTGCTTCTTCAATTTTATCAAACCACGCTTCATCCACAATCACATGACATGTGGAGCAGGCCAAGGACCCCTCACAGGCACACTCCAAGGGAATATGATTATCATGTGCGACATCCATCAAGGATTGCCCCGACGCAACATCCAGCGTCTCGTTGATGGGTAAAAAAGTAACCTTGGGCATCGCCCTCTCCTTACATATCTTAACGCCCAACTGGGCGGCAGTATTCATTTTCCAAGGGGTTTTATACCTCACCCACTCAGCTTGACTCAAAGGTCTCCAGGCTTTGCCCAGCCATGACCGCACGCACCCCACGGTCCATACGACGTTGCGCAAAAAAGGTGGTGGCCTTATCCAACGCCTCAATACCTTTATTGATCGCTGTGGCATCCGCTCCCTCAGCAATGCCTGCCAGGGTTTGCACAGCCTCTTTGATCTGCGCCAGCTCGGCTTCGTTCAACAGATCACCATCTTTTTCCAGAGCGGCATCCAGTGCATTAAAGACACGATCCACCTCCACCCGCGCCTCACCCAGACGGCGGGCTTCCATATCAGCCTCGCCATGGCTTAACGCATCACGCAGCATGCCTTCAATCTCATTATCGGACAAACCATAGGCCGGTTTAACCTCGACGGTCTGCTTGGTTCCCGTAGTCTCCTCTTCAGCAGATACCGTCAGTAGCCCATCAGCATCGACCTGGTAGGTTACGCGAATACGGGCTGCACCTGCCACCATGGGAGGAATACCCCGCAGTTCAAACTTGGCCAGAGAACGGTTTTGCTCCGCCATCTCACGCTCACCTTGAAGAACCTGAATAACCATGGCGGTCTGGTTGTCCTTAAAGGTGGTAAATTCTTGGGCTCTTGCCGTAGGTGTGGGGCTGTTTCTGGGAATAATTTTTTCCATCAACCCACCCATCGTCTCAACCCCTAAGGATAAGGGGGTGACATCCAACAAGAGCAGATCATCACCACGGCGGTTACCCGCCAGCAGGTCTGCCTGTAACGCTGCACCCAATGCCACAACCTTATCAGGATCCAAATCACTCAATGGCTGCCGCTTAAACAGGCTTTCAACATAAGCACGCACTTTGGGTACACGGGTCGAGCCACCCACCAGCACCACCCCTTCCAACTCACCTGGCTTGATACCAGCATCTTTAAGGGCTCGGCGACACGGCAGACCGGTGCGTTTAACCAGCGCTTCAATGCTGGCTTCAAACTCATCTTTACTTAAGGTACGGGTATAGTCCCCAATAACAACCTCAACATGTGAGGCATTGGTTAATGATTCCTTAGCCAGACGGGCAGAGTGCATAACCTGCTGCTGCTGTTCCGATGTCGGATCATCAATGCCCATCTCTTGCAAGAACAGCTCACCCAAGGCATGGTCAAAATCATCGCCACCCAGGGCTGAATCTCCCCCTGTGGCCATGACCTGAAAGACCCCTTTGGTCAGCTTAAGAATAGAGACATCAAAGGTCCCACCGCCTAAGTCATAGACCGCATACATCCCCTCTTTACCCGCTTCTAGCCCATAAGCCAGCGCGGCTGCGGTTGGTTCATTAACCAACCGCATCACTTCCAGGCCGGCCAGCTTACCGGCATCTTTGGTGGCTTGGCGCTGGGCATCATCAAAATAGGCTGGAACGGTAATAACCGCACCGTAGAGATCGCCCCCCAACGCGGTTTCTGCCTGCCCTTTAAGATGCCTTAAGACCTCTGCCGAGACCTCAACCGGGGAGACCTTGCCCAGGCCGGTATCAATCCGCACCATCCCCCCTTCGCCAGATTCTAAGCGATAAGGAGTACGCTTACCTTCCCCTTGCACATCTTCCAACCCACGCCCCATAAAACGCTTGGCGGAGATAATGGTGGCGTGCGGGGAGGTAATGGCTTTTTCGCGGGCCTGCTGCCCCACCAAAGGGGCCTGATCTTCACGATAATGCACCACAGATGGGATGGAAAATTTGCCATCGGGCATAGGGATGCAACCAGGTTTATTATCTTGATCAATGGCAGCTACCAGAGAGTAGGTCGTGCCTAGATCAATGCCCACCACCCGACGCATATCTTCAGGCCGAGCTTCATGAGGCTTGGCCGATTGTCCCGGCTCTGCAATATCCAGTAGAACTACCATGATGATCCTTACATAACTGCATTGTCTAAAGAGTAAAAAGAGACTGGATATTCTCCAGCACCTGCCCTGCTCTACCTATTTTTAAAGTGGCCCCTGCCCCAGGCGCCTCCCCTTTTGAACGGTGGGGAGATTTTTCTATCAGCCGTGGGTTTAACCAACCTTTGAAGAAAACACCGGTTTGAATGATCGCCTGTTAAAAAAGCCGCTCTTCAAAGCGATCGACCTCTTCCAAAAACTTGGTGTGGTAGCGCAACCGGTCAATGTGGCGGGCAATGACAACCATCCAGTCAGCATCACCATCCTGTTTGGCAAAGGCGCTGGTTAGATCTGAGATTTCATCACCCGCCAAACGGCCGACCTCATCCTTTAACGCTTCTAGCCGATCCCAGACGTCATCCGCTTCATCATCTAAATCTTCCAACTGCTCACGAAGCTCCATCACCTCCATAAGAAACATGGGGTCTTGGCTGCCCCCACTCTCGGTGGTTGCTTCACCACCCAGTACATCCAACAGATAGATGGCCCGCTGCAGAGGGCTTTTTAAGATCTGCTGAGCTTCATTTAAACGGGTCGCATACTCCATGGCAAAGCGCCGAGCTGTATCCGCCTGTACCGCAAACTTATCGGGGTGAAATTGCTGCTGAAGCCGCAGACATGCAGCTTCCAACGCCTGCAAATCGACCTCATAACCTTGCGGAAGCCCCAGAAACTCAAATAGATTCTCATTCGGCTTTGGCGGCTGAATGGCCGCACACGTTGGACAAAAAGCAGTTCCATCAACAGGCCCTTTGCAAGACCAACAGGCATGCGCAGACATAAGCTAACCTTTTACCAAAAACCACGGAAAAGGGGTGTGAAGAGAGACCTCACACCCCCTTGATCCCATACAAACCGAAATCAGACCTTAAAGGACTCACCACACCCACAACGACTGGTCTCTTTGGGGTTGGTAAAGGTAAAACCGGACTTAAAGTTCTCGGTCACATAGTCCATTTGGGTCCCACCCATATAGAGCAAGGATTTGCTGTCTACCACCACCCGTACACCGTGGGCTTCGTAAACACTATCCCCCTCTTCCACATCATCCGCATACTCCAGCTTATAGCTAAAACCGGAACAGCCAGATGTACCGACACCAATTCGAACGGCGGCCTCAGGAGTACCACGGCCATCCAACATTTTTTGAACTTGGGCCGCGGCTTTTTCAGTAATGGATACGCCTTGGGGTTGCTCACTCATGATCAGCCCTCCTTATTGTCCTGCTTGTCACGATAATCCTTAACCGCTGCTTTAATGGCATCTTCTGCCAAAACAGAGCAGTGTACCTTAACGGGAGGAAGAGCCAACTCTTCTGCCACATCTTTGTTCTTGATGGTTAGAGCCTCATCAATGGTTTTACCCTTGATCCACTCTGTGACCAGAGAGGAGGAAGCGATCGCAGAGCCGCAGCCAAAGGTTTTAAACTTGGCATCCTCAATCACCCCTTCATCATCCACCTTAATCTGCAGCTTCATGACGTCGCCGCAGGAGGGTGCACCCACCATACCGGTCCCCACATCTTCCGCATTTTTATCCATGCTGCCCACATTGCGGGGTTTTTCGTAATGGTCCAGCACCTTCTCGTTATATGCCATGATGTTCTCTCCAGTATGTTCAAAGCCTATACAAGGCTGTTCTATTAAGTGTGATCCCGCAAACGTGCCTAGGTTCGCCCTATCCCAGGGCCTATGTACCCAGACCTAACCGATCTGCGGATCAGTGATCGGCCCACTTGATGGTGGAAAGGTCCACACCATCCTGTACCATCTCCCACAAGGGAGACATCTCACGCAGTTTATCCACCGCACCACTCACAATGTCGATAACAGCATCGACCTCTTGCTCCGTGGTAAAGCGGCCAAGACCAAAACGGATAGAGGTGTGGGCCATTTCATCATTCAAGCCAAGAGCACGCAGAACATAGCTAGGCTCTAAAGAGGCTGAGGTACAGGCAGAACCCGACGAGACCGCCACATCTTTAATGGCCATCATCATAGACTCCCCCTCAACATACTCAAAAGAGATGTTCAGGTTACCTGCGACCCGATGATCCAATGATCCATTGGTTTTTACATGGGTCATTTTGGCTTCCAGGGTGGTACGCAGTTTTTCACGCAGCTTCAAAACCCGAGCCTCTTCTACCGCCATCTCTTCGGTGGCCAGACGACACGCCTCACCCAAACCCACAATCAGAGGGGTCGAGAGCGTCCCGGAGCGCATACCCCGCTCATGCCCACCACCATGGATGATGGCATTGACCCGAACACGTGGACGGCGACGAACATACAGTGCCCCAATGCCCTTAGGCCCATAAATTTTGTGGCCAGAGATCGAGAGCAGGTCAATGTTCATCTCATTCACATCCAGGGGCATTTTGCCTACACCCTGGGCAGCATCGCAGTGAAAGAAGATCTTTTTAGCCCGACACATGGCACCAATTTGAGCCAGAGGCTGGATGACACCAATCTCATTATTGACCGCCATAATAGAGACAATAATGGTCTTATCGGTCATGGCCGCTTCCAGCTCCGCCATATCGACCAAACCATCCTCTTTAACCGGCAGGTAGGTGATCTCAAAGCCTTCTTGCTCCAGGTACCGACAGGTATCCAGTACAGCTTTGTGCTCCGTCACCGGCGTGATGATGTGGTTACCCTTATCTTTATAAAACTTCGCCACACCAGCGATGGCCAAATTGTCAGACTCCGTCGCCCCAGAGGTGAAAATAATCTCACGGGGGTCGGCGCCAATACTGGTGGCAACCTGTTTGCGGGCATTTTCTACCGCGTCATCGGCTTCCCAACCATAGGGGTGGGAGCGAGAGGCCGGGTTACCAAATTTTTCGACAAACCACGGGGTCATAGCCTCAAACACACGAGGATCCATGGGGGTTGTGGCTTGATAATCCATATAGATGGGCTTGCTCATCGGTACATCCTTACAATCCAAAACCGCAGCTTTTATGCACATACGGTTGGTTATGATTTTGCGTTGATGGCGTTGATACGCCCCACACAGGGGTCCATCCCCTGCTCCCACCGGGAGACTCCCCGGCTGATTAAACCAACATACCCGCCATACTCTTGAGTTGACTGACGCTGCGAACCAGCATCTGGGTAAAGCGGTTGATCTCATCTTGCTGACTACCGGCACCTAACGTAACCCGTATGGCACCTTTGGCTGCATCTTCATCCACCCCCATAGCCTTGAGCACATGGGAAGGTTCGGTACGGCCAGAACTACAAGCACTACCACTGCTCACAGCAAAACCAGCCAGATCCAGCTGCATCACCAAGGTCTCCCCATCAATACCAGGAAACCCCATCAAGCTGGTGTTGGCCAAACGTTCAGCCTGAGCACCATAAACCACCATCTCGGGTAGCTGCTCTATGAGCATGTGCTCCATATTGTCCCGCAGAGATTGCAAGCGCTCAGCCTGGGGTACCATCTCACGCATCGCCAGTTCCGCCGCATGCCCTAAGCCAACAATACCTGTCAGGTTCTCTGTCCCTGAGCGGCGTCCCCGCTCCTGTCCACCACCAAGCAGTTGTGGCTGAGGGGCGAGCGCCGCATCCATCACTAAGGCACCGACTCCTTTGGGTCCACCGAACTTATGTGCGGACAGGCTTACCAAATCCATAGGGGTCGTGGCCATATCCAGGGCATATTTACCAACCCACTGCACAGCATCGGTATGAAACAACACACCTTGGGCCTTACAAAGCGCGGCCATATCAACCACCGGCAGCATGACCCCTGTCTCATTATTGGCCGCCATAACTGAGACCAACCGAGTGTCGCGCCTTAACGCGGCTTGCAATTGGGCGGTATGGATAGAGCCCTGTTCATCCGGTTGCAGTCTTGTCACCTGCATACCACGTGCTTCAAGTACATCCACCACCCGACCAACAGCCGGATGTTCCATGGCTGTGGTGATCACATGGCCGGAAAAATCAAACTTAGCCGCCATACCCAGCAGCGCTAGATTACTGGCCTCTGTACCACCACTGGTAAAATGTACCTGACTAAAATGTACGTTCAGTAGTTGAGCAACCTGCCTGCGGGCACGGTCCAAACCTTCTCGCGCAGCCCGTCCGGGCCCATGTACGGAGGAAGGGTTACCAGCCTTTTCAGTAAAGTACGGGAGCATTGCTTCCAGCACTTCAGGGCGGGTTGGTGTTGTGGCGTTGTAATCCAAATAAACGCTCAACGTGAACCCCGCATCACCATTTCGGAGGATTCCACTTCATCTTGAGCCAACAAGGCCAAGGCTGATCCATCCTGAACCAGCTGGGCCAGAGAGACTGACTCCAAATAGTGGTAGATATGCTCACCCAGTCGCGCCCAAAGGTCGTGGGTAATACAGCGGGTATCTCGCCGACACCCTTCCTTGCCTTTATCTTTGCATGAGGTCGCCTGTATCGGTTCATCCACCGCCCGAATAATGGCGGCCACAGATATCTTTTCCGGGGTCATCTCCAAACGATACCCCCCACCAGGACCTCGGATACTTCCAACCAACCCACCACGCCGCAACTTGGCAAACAGCTGCTCCAGGTAGGAAAGAGAGATCTCCTGCCGGTTTGAAATTTCTGCCAGCGCTACTGGCCCCTCTTCGGTGTGTTGGGCCAAATCTAACATGGCCGTCACCGCATATCGTCCCCGCGTAGTTAAACGCATACCCCCCCCCTCAAGCCCGCTTTTTTGCTGGCTGCTGATCAACATCCTGAGCTTCCATCGCCTTCTTTTCATCTTCTAAGACATGAAGACGGCGCTCCATTTGATGCATCTGCTCCAGAACACAGGTTACGGCTTTAGCAACAGGATCTGGCATTTGCCCATCCACACCGTAGGAGGGAAAAGCGTGTGTTTGATCGGCCGAAGCCTCTTTTTTTGCCCGCACTTCCCGACCTGGAATACCCACCACCGTGGTATTGACCGGCACATCCTTAACCACCACAGCATTGGAACCAACACGGGCACCTTCATGCAACGTAATAGGCCCCAATACTTTGGCCCCGGCGCCAACCACCACCCCCTCTTTCAAGGTTGGATGGCGTTTGCCCTTATTCCAGGTTGTTCCACCCAATGTGACACCATGGTAGAGGGTGCAGTTATCATGGATCTCACATGTTTCACCAATGACAACACCCATGCCATGATCGATAAAAAAGCCTTTTCCAATTCTAGCCCCGGGATGAATTTCAATCCCTGTCAGGACCCGTCCCACGTGGGAGACAAAGCGCGCAGCCAGCTTAAAGTTCCACTGCCACAGCTTGTGGGAGAAACGATAAGCGATCATGGCATGCACGCCCGGATAGCATAGAATAATCTCCAGCACATTACGGGCAGCCGGGTCTCGATCAAAAATAACGGCTATATCATCACGTATGGTTTTGAACATGGACCACCCGGTTTATGCAGTAGTTGATAAAAACAGTCAACTTTACAATCGTAGCAACACCTAATCCAGCACAGTTGCGGTACCCATTCTAAATACCCTACTAGCTTTGTCAACTATTTTATTAAGGGACGCTAATATTGATATTGAATGGGCAGGATTCTTCTAAAACATGGTGTTGCACCCTACTCAATTGAGATCCACAAAGATAGTGCGCAACCTTTTACCCCCACCTTCACACCGATTTTATGAACAGCTTTGCACAAATTAAGCAGTTGCAATCCCACCTCTGGCCGTTCTAAGGTGGTTAACAAGATGTCTGAAGGTGCTCTTAATATGTTTGACCTCAGACAACACTGGCCGGTTTCAATCCGGCATGACAATCTTGATCGCGACGTCAGGATTGGGCCGACACCCAAGCCACCCCACACGGCGAAGGCAACGGCTAATGATGAAGTTGAGAGGAGAAGCGCCATGGCCAGCAAAGGCCCCATTGACCAGATCCTCAACGGAACCTCCACCTCCAACCCTTTTAACATGGAGCCTAAAGCCCCTGTTATGGAGCGTGAAGAACCCTCACCGGATGCTATGGCAGGCGGAGCCATGCATAACGGACGTGTTAGTGAGTATCCCTGGATTGGTCCCTTTGGCTTACTCGGCTTTCCCAAGTCTGAGCAGGAAGAAGGCTCTACCCATAAGCAGATCATAACCAAGGCCAAGAGTGCGCGGAAACGCAGCTCTGAGAGCATGGAACCCATGACCCTGGTACGTAACCACGAGGTAGATCAAATTCTTTGATCCTACTTTTGTCACCATAAAAAAAGGGGAAGGCGTAACAGCCCTCCCCTTTTTTTATCGCCAACCCCCACCAGACCCACCCCCCCACAAACACGCCTACCCACCACCTAACCAAACCCCTAACAGAAACACCACCACAAGGCCCCTCAACCGCACCGCAACGCACCACCAAGAGAGAAACCCTAAATCCTCCAGAAAACAAGCCCACCCACGGCACACGCCCCTTAAAACGGAAGCACAACAACCGGCCAAAGTAAAAAATAGATGTCGTAAAGCTAAAAAGATTGAAATCAGGATTAAGGCAGCGACGAACCAGCAAGCCAACATCCGCAGACCCGCACACAGCACAACAGGCTGCATGAAGCCAAACACCCAGAGAAAGAGCGCGGAATAGACGAATATAAAGAGGAAGAGACAACAAACCGCTAAACAGAGTGTAAGCAGACCACCTACTACAGCGAACACCCACTGCAGCGCCAGACTAAAAAGGAGGGGATGCCAACACTCTAGCAAAGCGCCAGGTGAGAGACGCTCTTTGCAGCACACCAAAATTGAGACATAAAAAAACCGCCCCAGAAGGGCGGTCTTTTTGTCAAACTATCTTGCGGCGTTGCTTAGAGAGCAACAACGTTCTCGCAAGCAGCCCCTTTTTGGCCGGCCACGACGGTGAATTCCACCTTCTGACCTTCGCTCAGGGACTTGAAGCCTGTGGCGTTGATGGCTGAATGGTGAACAAAGGCGTCGCCTTTACCATTTTCGCGCTCTACAAAGCCAAAGCCTTTAGTGTCGTTGAACCATTTTACGGTACCGGTTTCGCGTTCTGACATGATGATACTCCTTCACAAACTTTCCATAGGGTCTTGGCGCAATGATGAAGCGTTTACCGCCAGTGATCCAAAGCTGCGACGGACGTTACATCTGAGAACTTAATGATCCAAAAGATCCTAAGCTAACAGCGAAACCCGTGTGCAGTTAATCGCGTGGGTAATGTGCTAACAAAACAGCATCCAAACTAATTGGGACCTAATAATAGAGAGCTTACCGAAAAAGACAACCCAAAACTTTTCGATATCGAAAAAAGCAAGTTTCATCACCACCCTTAGCAACACAACCTACTGTAATAGCAGACTATTGAACAACATATAAATTAGCATATATTACACAAAAATCACCGTATTATCTCACCAGATCACCTAACTACCCACAAAATTCTACCCCCTTTGGTTAGAGATAAAATCATTAAAAAAGGCTGCCCTTGTGTAAAAAAGGACAGCCTCTTCATTTTTTGCGTTAAAAATGGTGTGGGTTTAGATCACCACCACATTTTCACACGCTACCCCTTTTTGACCATCTACCACGGAAAATTCAACTTTTTGACCTTCTTGCAGAGAACGGAAGCCCGTTGCACTGATGGCAGAGTGATGAACAAATGCATCACCTTTACCGCCATCACGTTCAATAAAGCCAAAACCCTTGGTGTCGTTAAACCATTTCACCGTACCGGTTTCACGTTCAGCCATCAATCATACCCCTACATTAACCGTTAGCAAATCATCTGGTGCTATCGATGAGGCCATGCCAGCGGAGATCCTACACTGCAAGCTCAAGTCATCCATCCCCCCACTCAAATGAAGTGAAGGTACTAAAGAACAAACGCCAAAAACAGGCAGTCAATCAGCGTGGAACAAGATCTTCAAAACAGCATCCAAATATCCTTAAAACCAGTTAGACACAGCCTTTCATGGATTTCAACAAAAAAAACACCCCGCCCTACGGATCCCAGCCAAGAAGAAACCAGCAGACAAAAAGAGAGGGGACTGGCCAAAGCCAACCCCCTCTCTATTCATCCCATGTAGCACCCACCCTCTAGTGCGGACCACTTCACCTGTACAGAGGCGTTACAACGCTTTAGAAGCGCTGATAGTCCGCATCATCATCCCCACGGTCATCCAAGCGGATTTCCACCCCTTCAGATGGCACTGCGGCCACAGGCTCTGCTTTAGGTGCTGCCGCTTTTGGTCTTGGTGCCGCACTAATTTGCTTGGGGGCTGCCCGGCCCACCGCACGGCTAGCCACCTGCTGGCCTGGCGAAACCTGCCCGCCGGGCATTCTGAAAAAGCCTACGGTATCTAACAATTGATTAGCCTGGCCCGTTAACTCAACAGCGTTGGCAGACATCTCTTCTGCGGTACCGGCATTTTGCTGAATAACCACATCCAACTGTTGGATCGCCCGGTTGATCTGATCCACACCCTGGTTTTGCTCCATAGAAGCAGAGGTGATCTCAGAAACAAGCTCTGCGGTTCTTTGAATATCCGGAACAAGCTTATTGATAATGGTGCCTGCCCGCTCAGAGACCTCGACAGAAGAAGAGGATAGTTGAGAAATTTCACTGGCAGCCGTCTGGGAGCGTTCCGCCAGTTTACGTACCTCTGCAGCCACCACAGCAAAACCTTTACCATGCTCACCAGCCCGTGCGGCCTCAATGGCGGCATTAAGGGCCAGAAGGTTGGTTTGGCGGGCGATCTCTTCAATGATCGAGATTTTATCCGCAATCTCTTTCATAGCGGTAACAGCTTGCTCAACCGCGGCACCCCCCTCTCGGGCATCTTGTGAAGCTTGCTCAGCAATGGCTTGGGTCTGCTGCGCATTTTCTGAGTTCTGTGCAATATTACTGGCCATCTGCTCCATGGCGGAGGAGGTCTCTTCCACGCTGGCTGCGGCCTCAGAAGCACCTTGGGAGAGAGTATCTGAGGAGGCGGACATCTCCTGGCTACCATTGCCAACATTATCCGATGCACCCTGAACCTGCCCAACAATATGGCGAAGCCGCTCGACCATATTCTTAACAGCCAGGAAGATACCCGCGGCCTCACCGGCTTGATCCAGACGAATGGTTAGATCACCCTCGGCAACCCGGCGGGTCAGCTCGGCAATCTCAGGTGGCTCACCGCCCACTTGACGCAGGACGTTGCGGCTAATGTACCAAGCGATGGCAATACTAACTAAAACCGCAATAAGAATAGCCAAATAGATGGTATTAAACGTATTGGAGACCGTGGCCTCATTCGTCGCTTTACGTTTACCCATCAAAGCGGCTTCTTCTGACTGAAACTCCCCCATAATGCCACGGAATTTATCAAAATAGACCTTACCCCGTGCCTCAGCCACCAGATCTGCCATGTCATCCATGGTTTTGGCACTACCTATGCGGCGGCGTAGTGCAATGGTCGGTTCAGTCACCTCTTTTTTCCAGGTGGTAATGGTCTGTTGCATCTCTGTAAGCAAACCAACCTGGGCCGGGTTATCACTGACGGTTTGCTTCATGGAAGCCACCAGGGTCATAAACTGATCGCCACCCTTTGTGTAAGGGGCCAGAAAATCCTCTTTACCTGCCAGCAAGTAACCACGCATACCTGTCTCCATATCCACAGCGGAGGCCAGGATATGATTGGCTTGCGAGATTACTTTATAGGTATGGGTTACCCATGCTTCATTCTCTTGCATGGTCTTAAGCTTTTCAGCAATCTGCGTACGGATCGCCACCGCCTCATTTTGCCGCTTTTCCATCAAGCCACGTTCAATCTCTCTAAACTCGGCCATGGTGCCACGGAAGGCATCAAAAAAAGCTTTACCCTTTTTCTTTGAAACATAGGCATCAACTTGTGCCAGCGTTGCCCCACCTGAACGAACCTGCTTGCGCAGCTCCAAAACCGGCTTGACCACCTGATTGTTCCAATCTGTGATCAACTGTTGCGCTTTTCTTAACCGGGCAACTTGAGGCGGGTTGTCACTCACAGTCTGCTGTAAGGACTGTATATCTTTATCAAATCCCGTTTGGCCAGCATGGTACGGCTCCAGAAAATCCTCTTCACCCGCGACCAGAAAACCACGCATACCGGTTTCCATATCCACCGCATGGGCCACAATGGTAGCCGACTGAGCTAAAACCGCATGGGTATGGGAAACCCACTTGGAGGTTTGATTAACCTTTTCAATATTGGCGTTAACTGCACTTTGTGCCTTGGCAAAATCAGCACGCCTTTTCTCCAACAAGGTCATCTCCCGTTGAATAAAGGTCCCAATCTGCCCACGGAACTTATCAAAGAAGACCTTGCCACGGGCCTCTCCCACCAGCTTGGCCATATCATTCATGGTCTCAGCATCACCAATTTGGCGTCGCAGGCCAATGGTGGGCTCAGTCACATCTTTTTGCCAAGCTTTCAGGGTACTCTCTACCTCACGTAAACGTCCAACTTGAGTGGGGTTATCATTCACCACCTGCTGCAGCTTACGGATCTCTGCATAGGTACTTGTTTCACCTGTTTTATAAGGATCTAAAAAGACTTCTTTACCGGCCAGCAAGTAGCCACGCATACCGGTCTCCATATCCACAGCTGAGGAGACGATTGTCGAAGACTCAGAGAGCAC
This sequence comes from Magnetococcus sp. PR-3, assembly GCF_036689865.1. Classification (NCBI taxonomy): domain Bacteria; kingdom Pseudomonadati; phylum Pseudomonadota; class Magnetococcia; order Magnetococcales; family Magnetococcaceae; genus Magnetococcus; species Magnetococcus organivorans. Next base: position 201,421 of record NZ_JBAHUQ010000004.1, on the reverse strand, counting down.
ATTATAGGTATGTTCCACCCACTTGTTGGTTTGTGAAATCTTATTGATACTGGTAATGGCCACAAGCCCCAGTACCAGCAATAAAAGAACCGGCACCGCCATACCTACCAGAATTTTCCCACGCAACCCGAGATTCATGATTTCACCCTTCTAAACCGTTGATGCCACACCACCAAACCCCATCCCTCATCCCAAATCTAATGGGAGCCCCTTTTTAACAAAGGGTAACCAATCTACAATCTAGAATACTCATTCCTGCAAAAGCTGCAATCAAAAGACTACATATTAGGTATAAAAGCACATAAAACAGCGATTGATATACCACAATCACATCATACTGATATTCTAATAATTAGATTCATCCCATGTAATGCTTAATTTTGGCCAAAGTAAAACCAACCTTCAATATTATCAAGCCATCCGATCCTCTAACAACACGCCGCCATTCATACAGAGTCTACTGACCATGAAGGGATCTTACTTAACACACGTTAACAAGATGTTTTTACTCAAGCTTATTTTATAAAAAGGGCATGACCAACCTACACGACAAACCACTTATATCAAAAGAACAAAACAGCGTGCACTGAGTTTCAATCTATTTCTCTTAAAATACGAGAACAATCACCCACAGCTTCAAAGCGAGTATGACCTTAACAAGATCACCAATCATACGACTCTAACGCTCAAGTCTCTTCCCCCGCCCAACAACAACAGTCTGTTATTTGTAATGTAAATCTAAAAAGGCTGTGGATATTATTTATTAACTGAACATTATATAAACTCTAGTTATTCATGAATTCATCGACTTTAGATCTTATAAAATTACATAAGACGAGCACTCATAATGTCCATTGTTCATCGCCAGCCCACCAGCCAAGACGTGCTCACAGCGAAGAGCCCCCTTGAACGATCAGAGCACACAAAAGCCCCATTGCTTAACACCCTGTAGATTGATGGGGGTCCAACGCGGGGATAGGCGTTGGTTTACCATCATCATCCAAAGCCACAAACTTAAAATGCGCTTGTGTTACTTTAACGCGTTCACCAATACGATCCCGACGTGCCCAGGCCTCCACCAAAATGGTCATAGAAGTACGCCCCACAGAGACAACCTGGGTATAGACACACAACACATCCCCAACTTGAACAGGCTGGATAAAGCTCATGGCATCCACCGCCACCGTTACAACCCGTCGCATGGCACGTTGCCCCGCACAAATACCTGCGGCCAGATCCATTTGGGACATGACCCACCCCCCAAAAATATCACCAGAAGGGTTGGTATCTGAAGGCATGGCCAAGGTGCGAATGGTAACTTCACTGGGTTTTTCAGCTGACATGATACAATCTCCGCTGGTCAATCTGATCCTTAGAACACATTAAAAAATACGACATGCTTTTTTCAGTATGACATTCAGACCCCAAACAAAAAAGCCGCTCCTATGCAAGGAACGGCTTTTGGATACAAACTGACGGTTTTTTACTTTTGCGAGAGCAAGCGTGAAGCTTGATCTAAGGTTTCTTCCGCCGTACGACGGTTGGCCTTACGGGTTTCACGGCGGATACGGTCGTAAATTTCTTCACGATGCACCTCCACATCCCGGGGCGCATCGATACCGATACGAACCTGGTTCCCCTTAATGCCCAGCAGGGTGATCTTAATATCATCCCCGATGTGCAGACTCTCTCCGACTCTCCGTGTCAAAATCAGCATAACCTACGTTCCTCTAGGTCTTGTATGTGTTGGGACCTGTGGCAGCAGGGCCCAAACGTACCGCATGGTGCGGTCTCGTTCCCCTTGGGGTTGACCCCCCAGGGATCGAAACGGGGGGGCTCTTCCTGAACCACCCCAAAAAGATGCTCAAAGCATCAAAAACTTATAACTGCTTAGACAAAAAGCTTGTTGCACCCGTAGAGGCCTGTTGGCGGGTACCACTACGATCATAGCTACCATTACCACCATGCAGAATATTCAAAATACTATCCGTGGCAGCTTGCACACCACGGAACGCAGCTTGATTCATGCGGTTGGCATGTTCCACGGCAAACAGTGTTGCACGCAGTCGGTTACGGGCTTTACGTAAGGGGCGCGCATCATCGGTATCCAGACGGCTGGTCAGCTGATCCCATTTGGCACCCCGAGCTGGCATACCCAGGTTTTGGGCCAAATTACCGGTGAAGTGTTGACGGCGAACTTCAATCACCCGCGCATCTTCCAATGCCTGGCCGATGGTGGCAGAAGTGTTCTCCATCTCTTCAATATCCCGACGGCTCAGGGCATCACGCTCCCGCTCAAACAGGCCCAGCACCTTCTGGAAATGTTCATTCAGTTCATCCATCACCCCAATAAGAGCACTGGTATGTTCTTGCATGGTCGCTTGCATGGCTAAAACTCCTGGTCAATGACGCAACAGAGGGTAAAAACCCTGCTGTCAAAGGTGTGCATCCATTGCACCCCTCTGGTGATTTTTCAAACGGTATGGCTGGCAGGCCTATACCGATCTTATAAAGACTGCTTACGCTCCATCAGCACCTGACGCAGCATTTTATCGGCTACATCCAAGCTGGAGACGTTATAGGTACCGGAAGCCAGTGCTTCTTTAATGGGCTGCACAAGCTCCATCCGTAGTTCAGGGGAACTTTGTACCGCTTCCCCAGCTTGACCGGCAATTCGCGCCCCTTCTGAAAGCGCAACATCATCACGGCCACGGCTGGAACCAGCTTTGGATGAGCGACCCTTGCCCACACTGCTCTCCGCACCAACCCGGTTATTACCGGTGATACGCTCCAGCTTACCTGAACCCAACCCTTTGATTCTCATGGGTGTCCACTCCATTGACGTTCCCCGTGCCCGCTCTGGGCGCTGGCACGATGCTGGCGCAAGGTGCCTTTATGAACAGATCTGGGATTTGATACCATCACAGATCCCATTCTCTTTAATATCGACTCACCGAAGGGAGTACCGTTTTATTTTGCATAACCCGCGCCAACTTATCGTTGACGGTTCTCCTGGGCTTGCATGGCAGCCTGTTGGGCTTTTAGCGCCTCTAAAGATGGATTGATCGCACCACCTGGGCGCCCACCTGGACGACGGGTTAGCTGCTCATAAATGGCCTCTTTTAGACCCAAGCCCCCGTTGCCTTTACTGGCCACGTCTGCATATTCCTGATCCAACATATCTCGGAAAATCTTTTCGCCATTACTTTTGCGCATTAAACCGCCATCACCAAAATCAGGCACCGTCTTGCGCATTGATCCCAGCAGCTGTTTGATAAACATCGCTTCAAAGTTGGCTGCTGCTTTACGCAGTGTTTTCTCTTCACGCGGTGAAAGCTGAACTTGGTTTTTGTTGCGATTGGCACCTGCAATAGCGGGGTTGTTGCTCCGGCCAGAGGTACTATGCCGTACCTGACCACCCGCCATTTGCTGCATCATGACACCTTGGGCATTGGTGGGAAGAAAACCGGTCATCACATGGTCTCCAGGTCAGCTTGCAAGGCACCTGATGCTTTGATCGCCTGTAGAATGGCAATCAAATCACGCGGGGTGACCCCCAGGTTATTCAGCCCTTTGACCAGATCGCCCAGGGTAACCCCCTCTTCCATCTCAATGAGACGGGCATCTTGCTCCGTGGCTTCAACATTCCGCTGGTTGACCACCGCTGTTTCACCACCTGCCAGCGCATTAGGCTGGCTCACCTGGGGTTCGTCGGTAATACGAATACTTAAAGAACCATGAGAGAGCGCAACGGTTGAAACCCGCACATTCTCCCCCATAACAATGGTTCCAGTACGCTCGTTCACCACCACACGGGCCCGGGTGTCTACTTCCACCTCAGCCGCTTCCAGGCGAGAGATAAACTCCACCACACGACCGCGATAAGAGGCCGGTACCTGAACTTTGACTGTACCGGAGTCCGTTGCGCGGGCCAAAGGCTCACCAAACAGACTATTGATGGCACGCACAACCCGATTGGCTGTGGTGAAATCATGATTATTTAAGGATAGTTGCAGATTATTTTCGCGGGCCAGATTAAACCGAACTTCCCGTTCAACCGTTGCCCCACCAGAGATACGTGCAACCGTGGGGTGGTTTTTCTGCACATTGCCCCCCCCACCACCGGCGGAGAAGCCCCCAACCGACACAGGCCCTTGGGCCACCGCATAAATACGGCCATCGGCTGCACGCAGAGGTGTCATCACCAACGTGCCGCCTTCCAGGCTTTTCGCATCCCCCAAAGAAGAGAGCGTTACATCCAACTTATTACCCTGACGGGCAAAAGGTGGAAGCGTTGCCGTAACCACGACAGCCGCCACGTTTTTGACTTTGGGCAGCGTATTCATACTAATACCCATACGCTGCAACATCTGTTGCATAGATTGCTGGGTAAAAGCAGCACTGGAGTCGCCGGTGCCATTTAAACCAACCAGCAAACCGTAGCCGTTCAAGGGGTTATCACGCACCCCTTCAATCGCCACGATATCTTTTAGCCGGGCCGCTTCGGCAGGCGCAGTGCTTAACATTGCCCCCATACCCATGGCCACCGACAGTGCCAGAACGGTAAATCGACCCAGTCGACCGGCCCCTCTGCGTTCAGCGCGCATCTTCATGATCTAGTCGCCTTCGCTACAAGTTACTCAAGACATTGACGCCCAATCCATGAGCGTGTATGGAACGATGCAATCAGAAGGCCAATTGGATAAAAGAAGAGAAGAAAGGCGTAGAAGAAAAAAAATCCCGGATCTCAGGGGAGAGACCCGGGTCAGACTGGACACTGACGAATCAACGCTAGCTTCACCATAAGCCAGCAACAACGGGAACTTGCTCGGCATCATCCAATGGGTCTGGGGCGGCCTATTGACCTTTCCCCAATCACCATTCTTTTGTTTAGATGATGCGGAAATTGGTAAAGAATCGGTTCAACCAACTGGGCTTTTGCTGATCATCCAGCGCACCGTCACCGGAGTAGTCGATGCGGGCGTCGGCAATTTGTGCCGAACTCACCGAGTTATTGTTGGCGATATCCTCAGGGCGAATAATCCCCGAGAGGATAATGAACTGGTTCTCATGGTTAACGGTAATATCCCGACGCCCCTCAATACGCAGATTGCCATTGGCCATAACTTCCGTCACTTGGCAGGTAATGGTCGCCGTAAATGTACTGTTACGAGAAGTGGTACCTTCACCGGTATGGTCATGATTACCGGTCATGGTGTTGCTATCCACAAACTTGGACAACCCACCGGATTGAAGGGCCGAGGTCAAACCAAACAGACCACCTAACGCCACTTCACTTTCTGCTTCACGCTTAAGCTCTGTTTTGGCACTCTTTTGCGCAGATGAGGTTTCTGCCACATTCACCGTGATCAAATCCCCCACAAAACGGGCTTTGGAGTCGGTAAATAAGGTATTGCGGCCGCCACTGTTCCAGAGGGATCCCTTATTGGGGTTCATCAACTCCGGGGGTTGAGCCTTAATGATCGCTTGCGGTGTTGCGGGGCGCTGGGTTGCACGGGTCATACCGCAACCTGAGAGAAGCGCCAGGGCCACAGCCCCCAAGATCATCGTTTGCACATTCTTACGCATGGAAACCACTCCTGTTTCATCTGGGCTTGTCGCAAGCCCCATCCAACTCCGTGGATTATAAACCTTCCGCTTGGACATGCCCCGGTGCCATCACACGGGCCAAGAAGCGTTTATTACTACTAAGATTACGTACGGTTATGGCATCCCCTACCCGGCCATCTTTTACTGCAACGCCGGTGGTTCGAATGGTCAACCCACCTGTTTTAAACAGCACCCGCACCCGCTCACCACGCTCAACCGCAATGGGTTCGGCAAACCAAGCAGCTTTTAAGGGAATGTCTGCACGCAGCGGACGAACCGCAGCCTTATTAACCACTTCCCGCACATCAGCCACATAGTTAAAGCCTTCACGGCTTACCAGCTTGGTCTTCCAGGCGATATCCCGCATGGAGACAACATCACCACGCTTCACGGGGCGCTTGAGCACAGCCACGGTCACGTTTTTACGAATCACCACGACAGCATCGACAACCGCCTGAGGGTTGCCGTCAACCAGTACCGTTACCGGTAGGGATTGACGACCAGGCCGGTCATCCAGGCTCAACGCATCCAACTGCAAATCCACATCGCCATCAGGCAGACGCAGGTTGCGCGGAAAGTAGAGGTTACGGCTTTCCAAAGAGGGGTGGTGCAGACGCAAAAGCTCCTGCAACTTCAACCCAGCCTCACGAGCCATCTCATAACGAGAGAGCACTTGGGCAGCTGCCACCTGGGACCATAACAGGCCCATGAGTAGTAGCATCAGGGTGATGGTGCGTTGGCTTTTCATCTGTCGCCTCCTCCTTCCTGGATTGGCTTTTACAACCACGGTCCCTGATACCGGGACCGTGGGTTACTCAGTTACCGTACTTATCGCTTCATGCTGGCAACTTTGCCCAGCATATCGTCTGCGGTCTGGACGGTTTTGGAGTTAATCTCGTAGGCCCGCTGGGAGGCGATCATATTGACCATTTCCTCAACCATATTGACGTTGGAGAGCTCCAAGTACTGCTGCTGTACTGTGCCTAAACCATCTTCACCCGCAGTACCCACAACCGGTGCACCGGATGCACCAGATTCGGTGTAGAGGTTACGGCCAATGGCATTCAAACCGGCTGGGTTAATAAACTGAGCCAACTGGATCTGACCAACCTCGGTCAGGTCAGCTTGATCAGGTGTCTTAACGGCCACGGTGCCATCTGGCCCCACCGCAACGTTGGTGGCGTTCTGGGGCAGTGTCAAACCTGGGTCCAACACATAACCGTCAGCTGTGACGATCTGGCCACTGTTATCGAGTTTAAAGGTTCCGTCCCGTGAGTAAGCGGTAGAACCATCGGGCATTTGGATCTGGAAAAAGCCCTTACCTTCAATAGCCATATCCAGTTCATTACCGGTCTGAACATAGTCACCTTGGGTGAACATTTTGCTCACAGAGACGGTTCGTACACCATGGCCCAGCTGAATACCCACTGGAACCTGATTACCGGATTGGGAGGTCGCGGCACCCGCTGCTCGCATGTTCTGATAGAGCAGATCCTGAAAATCAGCCCGTGAACGTTTAAAACCCGCGGTATTGGTGTTGGCCAAGTTGTTTGCAATCACATCAATATTGGTCTGCTGTGCTTGCATACCTGTGGCGGAGGTCCAGAGTGCGCGAATCATGGTGTCGACTCCTGTGAATCGTATCTTTTATGCTCGGCCTACAAGGCCAAACCCGTTGTCTTTATGAAACCTGGGGCTTAACCCTGTAGGCGACCGATGCGGTTAACCGCTTGATCATCCAGGTTATCCAGGTTTTGAATCATTTTAATATGCATCTCATAGGCCCGTTGTGCTTCGATCATCTGCGTCATGGCGCGGATGGGGTTGCTATTGGAGCCCTCTAAAAAACCCTGATGCAGCTGAGCTTGATTACCCTCAACCGGTATTTCCAACTCCTGGGGCGCCTTATACTGGTTCTGCCCCACTTTATCCAACTGGTTAGGTGGCAACATCACACGGGCAATGGATCCGACCTCTTCCCCATTACTGGTCACAAAACCATCGGCTGCGATCACCACCGGGCCGTCACCCACTACAACGGGTTCACCGCCAGGCCCCACCACTTGATATCCATCCTTACTAACCAGCTCACCCACACTGTTCACTTCAAAGGAACCATCACGGGTGTAGCGGCGTCCATCCGGGCCATTCAAGACAAAAAAGCCTTCACCCTCAATGGCTGCATGCAGAGGATTACCAGTTGCTTGCAAAGAGCCTTGTTCCAAATTTACCTCTGTTTCAAACGCAACCGGATAGGTCATGCGGTAAGCGTTAGAAGCAGGGTTGCTAAAAGGAAATGGCACATCACCAGGACCACGCAAACCCATAAAATCATCCGTGGGTAACGGATGCAGCTCAGGACCTGGAGAGGTCATAAAGGATTCAAAGGTGAGTTTCTCCCCTTTAAAGCCGGTGGTATTAACGTTTGCCAGATTATTGGCCAGTGTGGAAAGACGTAACTCTGTACGCCTTGCCCCGTTAACCGCTGCATAAACACCACTATCCATGTTCTGAAGCCCTCTTCCTTGGGTTTGCACCGTCAATGGTGCCGGTTGTCCCATTCAAAGCAACCGCTGTGCCACTATCGACACACACCTTTTATTGCTTTTATTTTCATCATCTTACAAAACAACAACCTGCCAAAACAGTGTTGCGTGCCCGGGGTATTTTTTTCCGCTCACCCACCCTAAATCTCTTGGCAGGTAAAAAGTGCCCAACCAGCAACCATTGCTCATGCCCCCTAAACGGGCTACAACTGCCGCAATGCTTGCGCACATACCTCATAGACCTGTGCACCCTATCCTCTGCCGCAAAAAATGGACCGAAATCATGTCCTCCAAAATTCCTGACCCCAAGCAACCTGCCTCACCAGCTGCCCAAGCCTTTAGCGCCTTGGAAAAACTGATGCAACAACTGCGTGCCCCGGATGGCTGTCCATGGGATCGGGATCAAAGCTTTAAAACCCTTCTACCCTATACAGTCGAAGAGGTTTATGAAGTACTACATGCTGTAGAGACCAACGATGATCAGGAGCTTAAAAAAGAGCTGGGCGACCTGCTTTTTCATATTGTCTTCTACAGCCAGATTGCCGCTGAAGAAAACCGCTTTACACTGGAGCAGGTGGTCAGTTCCGTCTTTGAAAAGATGGTCCACCGTCATCCTCATGTCTTTGGTGATGAGCATTTGGCCAGTGCGGATGATGTTGCCGCCAACTGGGAAGATCTAAAAAAGCGTGAACGTGAAGCCCGAGGGGAAGAGAGTACCGACCACTCTGTCTTTGCCGGTCTATCCAACAAACTGCCAGCTTTGCTATGGGCTAAGAAGGTACAGGACAAAATGGCCAAAGTCGGATTTGACTGGCCTGATACCGATGGCATTTTGGATAAAATCCGTGAAGAGATTGATGAGTTGGCTGAAGCTCGGGCAGAGGGTGACCGCGACGGTCAAAAGGAAGAGCTGGGTGATCTGTTATTTGCATTGGTTAATTTGGCGCGGCGCTTGGATATTGAACCAGAAACCGCACTAAGAGCAAGCACCCATAAGGTAGAGGGGCGGTTCCGGTACATTGAAGATCAACTACAGCACAAACAGCAATCTGTAGAACAGGCCGATCTTGACACTATGGAAGCCCTATGGCAGGAAGCCAAAAAATTAGGTCAATAACGCCCTTAAAAAGAGTCGCATTTTACATAAAAAATCACGCTCTATCACATGGTATTCTGGTTATATTTCACCTAGGATGAGCCTGCATCTAGAGATAAAAAGGTCGTTATTTAATATTTTGAACCACCCTAATTATGGAATTTTACCATGCACGCTTTAACTTCAACACAAGACTATGAGCTTGTTGTCACTGAGCAAGAGATCGCCATAACCCCTAAGGCACCACCCAATTTCAACACCAGCACCAACTATTTAGGTTTAGCCCACCAGATACCAGAACACCTTAAGGTGACCGTGGACTGCTCAAATTTTGGTTATATTGACAGTACAGGCATCGGCACTTTAATCATGTTCCGTCAGGAGCTTAAACAGAAGGCGTGTCCCATTACACTTCGCAACCTAGCCCCTGCCGTTAAACAAGTGTTCAAAGTCGCCAATATGCATATGCTGTTTCATATCGTGGATGAATCATCTTTAGAGCAGGAATGATGACAGAAGAACCAATAAGCAACCGCAAACGCGGTCATCTATGGTATGCCATAGCCATGGGGGTGGTACTCGCAAGTGGTGTAGGAGTGCTCCTGAACCAGCTTACTGTGATGCAACTCCTGCCCTTATGGGGGGTCGCTGCCATGATGTGGCTTGCAGGTTATAGCAAAGAGAAAAACAGCTGAAATCGATTGTAACTGTAGAATACCCACCCTCTGCCGCACCACAAACGCAGAACGGCAAAGGGTGTAAACGTCCAGCTCGACTAAACCCGATATTTACCAATCTGTTGACGCAGAGAGGTGGCAATGGAGTTTACACCGGAGGCTTTTTCATTAATTTGGTGTCCAATGACACTGATCTGACCAGAGGCTTGCTTGATCTCCTCAACCCGTGAAGCCAAGGCTTGTACCTCATCGACAGAACTGCCCATCTGCTCATTGGTCTTGTGGTTAGTCTCGGCAACATTGTTCACGTCGCCGGCCATTTGATCAATCCCCATGGAGGCTTGAGAAACGTTTCTGGTCACCTCTTCAATACCCAAAGAGATCTCACCCACATTCCGGTTAACCTCTTCAATACCTGAAGTAGATTCTGAAACGCGGCGCACAACCTCATTGGATTCACCAGAGACGGCATCCATGGTTTCTACCAACTGATCCAAAGCATCGGTCTGCCCTTCAATAGCAGCCAAAATCTCGCCATTGGCTTCATTAAGGGATCCGATGGCACCCGTCACATGGTTCATCACATCGCCGACGGTTTGGGTTTCATTTTGAATTTCTTCAATATGCTTGGAGATCATGCGGGTTGCGTCTGAGGTTTGACTGGCCAGCTCTTTAACCTCATTGGCCACCACGGCAAACCCTTTACCCGCCTCACCAGCGCCAGCCGCTTCAATGGCTGCATTCAACGCCAGCATATTGGTTTGGCCCGCAATATTATTAATAACAGAGACCACGTTGCCAATTTCCCGTGCTGCGGTGGTCAGATCAGAGACAACCACAGAACTACGCTCAGCCTCTTCTCTGGCTTGCTGGGCTTCACTGGATGCCGCGACACACTGCTGGCGGATCTCGGCCAGTGCTTTATCCATCATACTCACAGCACTGCCAGCCTCTGTTAAGCTATCCCCACTTCGTGCTGCAGCTTCACGAACATAGCTCATACCCGTGGTGGCTTGTTCAGAGGCAGCTGCGACGGCACTAAGGTTGGCACTGGCTTGCTCAGTTGCGGCCGATACCTGCACCATGTTGCTACTGGCTTCATCCGCAGAAATGGTGACGCTGCCCAAAGAACCTGAGACCTCTTTAGCCTGCTTACAGATCAGATTAAGATCACCATGGATACGGCCATAGCTATGGTCCATCTGAGTTGTTTGGGAAGACATCTGGTCAGCGCTTGCCGCGAGCCCAATGGAGACCGACTCCAGATCTGTGGCATTTCGATCCAGTTGCTGCGCACTCTCACCCAGCTGAGTAAACATCTCCTGCAACCCACCCACCATCCGGGAAAAAGCGCGTGAAAGGCGGCCTAACTCATTTCTACATTGGGGCAGTTCAATGCGTAGATCCCCCTCTGCAATTGAGTTGGCAACATTGATGAGCCCTTCTAAAGGAACAATAATACTACGCGCCAAAAACCAGGATAAAAGTAACAGTGCAACGGAAACCCCAGCAAGACCAAGGGAGAATGTCATCATGGCAGATAAGAAGAAGGCATCTACATCATCCAAATAGACACCACTACCGATCACCCAACCCCATGGTTTAAAGGCTTTAACGTAGGATATTTTATCTACAGGCTGATCAAAGTTGGGTTTAGGCCACTGATAGGGAACAAAACCGGGCTCTTTTTTAGCCTGAGTCACAAAGTCCTTAAAAAGAAAGATGCCGTTAGGATCTTTGGCACCGCTTAGATTTTTACCGTTAAGCTTGGGTTTGATGGGATGCGCAACCATCACCGCATCCATATCGTTAATCCAAAGATAGTTATTATCGTCAAAGCGGATGGCATTAACGGCATCGATGGATAACTTTTTTGCATGTGCCTGATCGAACTCTCCGCGCTGAGCTCGATCATAAAAACTGGCAACTTGAGCGTAAAGACTCTCAACCTGCCCTTGCACAATAGCCTTACGATCATCCAGCAACATGCTACGTTGAGATACAATGGCAAACAGACCCATAACAGTCATGGCCACCAGAGCAATACTGATGAGAAACCATAATCGGGCACGGATGGAGAATCGGCGTAAAAAAAGTTGGATCATTGTATGGGCTCAATGTTGGGACAAACCAGAACCTACCTTGACCAGTACTTAAGGCATCTATCTCATAAAGAAGAGATACCACTGACACAAAAAGTGGGCACAGGACGAGTTTTTAGAGTTTTCAGGCATGACATTCTATTCAAATATAAGCAGATATCAATGAAGAAATAGATATGTAACGTTTTGGAAGCATGCACCAAAACACATACAAACCCGGATAAACTTGATTTCTAATTACTTTTATTTTTCAGATCTAGTTAAGTTTTTGGTTTTTTATGTTCGTATAATTACATTCATTCATAAACAGCACTTATGCAGCCTATCCATCCACTTATATCTGTCGCAAAAAAAATGCATTCCCTCCTGCATAAATGACACCCAGAAGAGCAAAAACTAACCTAAGCACAAAAAAAGCACCCGCATAAGGGGTGCTTTTTTTTCTATGCTTAACCACAGAGTCCTAGCGGATAGCCTTATTGAGTGCTTGCATACCTTTGGAAAAACCTTTGAGGGGGAAAGGCATATTCACAGCCCTTTTGGTAAACATCAGTACGGTTATTTTGCCCTCAACACCTTTTTTAAAGGCTTGTTCAATTTTCTCATCCCACGGCATCACAACATGACAGCCATCGGGTAAACAGTGCGTAATGGGCAAGCGCCATTTCCAGGTTTTATTGGTATCAACCGTTAAATGGTTGGGGGCCATCAAGTGCACACCCAGGGGCATGGCCATTCTCATAATTCTTCGGCCATCTGGACGATGAATAATCGCAATGGCAAAAATACGCTTTTGCGTTTCAGGATCTTTACCAACAATTCTGAGCATGCATAATTTTTTTGCCGCTTTGTTCGTCTTTGCACACTCCAATTGCCAAGCACCAAATTTTTGCACCGCAGCGGGAGCAGAAGTGGCGGGTTTACTACCTGAACTGGCTGGCAGATCACTCATACGTTGAGCATGAAGTGAGGCTGGAGAAACCGCCATAGCCAACAGCATAAACAGGAAAAAATAGATAGGCATGGTAGACTCAACAAAAAAGTGGGACAGAAGCAGACCGATACTGAATGCTACTTTGGCATATCCCGCTACCTTTGTAGAGGGCTTGCGCACCCCGGCATACAAAAATCCGCAACGATAGATCTCACCGGAAGATCCTTAGACAGACAGAACCGCGCTCACCCACCAATCTCCCCACCTTTTTTATGGGTAACCGCCACCACGGAGGGACGCGCAGGCATGGTCTCTTTAAAATCGGGCCATCGCGTCACTGGATTTTCGTAGGTCACCCCGGAAGCTTCCCCCGGGTGTTGCACCGCTAAAAAAAGTGTCCGATCATCAGGCGTAAAAGCTGGGCCACACATTTCTGCCCCCATGGGGCAGCTAAAAAGGCGTTTGGGTAGGGCACGTCCCATCCCTTGCAAATCACAGGCAAAAAGACCATCCGCATGCCCTCTTTTTATCTGTGCGCCACCTTGATCGGTAGCGATCCACATACGTCCACGACGGTCGAAGGAAAAATTGTCTGGTCCTGCGAGCCAATTTCCAAACTGTTCTGTATAGGCATTATACGCACTCCCTGATTTTTCATCCAAAGGCCCCCCCATCAGCAGGATATTCCAGATATATCGATCGGCCCCATGGTCAGGACCTGCCGCCATTGGGGGGGTTAACTCAAGAATATGACCGTAAATATTGGGTGCCCTGGGATTAACGGCATCACTCTTTTGCCGCTTATAGTTGTTGCTTAACGCCACATAAAGACGCCCAGAGTAGGGATTAACCTGGACATCCTCTGGACGATCCAGCGGTGTGGCCCCCACCACACGTGCCGCACGACGGGTTTGTATAAGAACATCCGCCTGACTTTGAAACCCCTGGTCAGCCTCTAACCCCTGCTGACCATGCACCAAAGGAATCCAAGAGATAAAACCATCTTCCTCAAACTTAGCAACCGATAACGTCCCATGATCCAACACATCACGGTTTGCTTGACGACTGGTTGCATTCCAACGATCGCGGGTAACAAAGCGATAGAGAAACTCCCCCGCAGTATCATCTCCACTGTAGAGCGCCACACGCCCATCAGGTAGCACCGTACAGGTGGCCCCCTCATGCTTAAACCGGCCCAGGGCTGTGCGTTTAACAGGCCGTGCCGTTGGATCATAAGGGTCCACCTCAACCACCCATCCAAAGCGGTTGGGTTCATTGGGGGTTTGTTCAATATCAAAACGGGCATAGACTTCCGACCAACGGTGGGAGGAACGCCCTTGTATTCCCATGATGGTATAGCGCGATGGGTGATCCGTCATCTGGGGGTCTCCCCCAAAATAGTGGTTAATATTCTCCTCGCCCAATAACACCGTTCCCCATGGGGTTACACCACCTGCACAGTTATTCAGGGTTCCAATACAAAGCTGACCGGTTGGATCCTCTTGAGTTTGCAGATCGACATGACCAGCAGCCGGACCACTGATACGGATTTTTGTCTCAAGAGCTGTCAAACGCTGGTTGTAGCGACTACGTGTCACCACCTCCCATGGTTTACCGACCCCTTGGCGGCGGATCTCGACCACAGAGTGACCATGCGCGGCCATTTCAACATCGGCAACACGTTTAACATCCTCCGGAAGATCACTGTCACGGAGCTCCTCAGGGAACATCATTCGGCTTTTGGTGAATTCATGATTAACGCAAAGCAGGCCATGGTTGGCATTTTGACTACCCACCGGCAGCGGCATAAACGTGACAAAATCGTTGTTATAGCCAAATTGCTTTTTTTGTGCCTCTGCCGTTTGATTTTCAGGATCAAAGGGGGGGGCATCTGCCAAGACCGGATCTCCCCATCTCAGCAGGGTCTGCACCTCATAGCCATCGGCGACACGGTGAGTGTGCTGGATCTCATCATCCAAACGGCGGAAGTTAAAACTGGTTGGATCAATCTCGGGGAGCGCCTCTTCATCATCATCACAGGCCCATGCCACGCCAGGCAGGCTGCTCATGGCAACCACAGCCCCACCACCCATCAGCCCTTTTAAGGCATTTCGTCGACTTAAACGACCTTCGATTATATCGCTTAAGGGCTGTGAAGAGTTTTTTGGCATGGCTGCAGACCTCATAATACGTAATAGATCTTGCTACTCTACCCTACCTACCGTGAATGTTTCATGGCCTTTATGGCAAAATGCCCCACATATATGGAAAAATAGATGAAATGATTTGTGGAACGAACCCAACCATCAACGGTCCTATCAAACCATAGCAACCCTTGGCATGAGCTCAGATGATGCGTACTCAAAAACCGGTTAAGCAACTGCACCGAACGGTGAGCAAACTCTTTAACCAGGATCCTGACCCCGATCCTTTTACGTTACGACGCCTTCGTAAAGAAGCTGAGGAGTTACAGGGGGAGGATTCGGTCACAACATCACTGGTTTTAGCGCGTCTGGCCTGTATGGAGTGTCAACCCAGCGCCATGGAGACCTACTATAAACAGCTCATCAACCATAACCCCAACCACCCCCAGACCCACTTGGAGTACGCTCTCTCTTTGCGTAAGCTTGGTTATTATGCCGATGCCCGCAAGCGTTCTCTTAAGGCAATGGAGATTGACCCAGAACATCCCGGTATTGAGCAGCAGATCATGCGGGACTGCATACTCTGTGGTCATTTTTTAGAGGCCGGCGAGCATCTCAAAGCAGCGATCCGGGCCAGCAAGCCTATTTTTCGGGCTCAGTTTCATTTTTTAGAAGGGGTTCAAGAGCTCCTTAAGCAACATCAATGGACCGATGAGATGGTGTCAGCCATACCGCAACAAGCTGCAGATCTCTTACATGAACATCACCTCTACCCCACCGGTATTCTGCGCGCCCCTGCTGTACATATTGTCATAACAACAGATGGTGAGTATCAGGATACACCAAGCTCAAGCTCAGCTTGGCTACGCTGGCGTATTCATGTCAACACCACAGAAGAGCAGCTCCATAGCCTTAATCAAACCCTTAACCAGCGTATTGACCTGCTGGCAGGTTTACCGGAAGCCCCCCTCCAGCATATCGATTTACAACTGGCCCCTTGGCGTGATGAGGCCATTTATAACCACCCCTACGGCTTCTACATGTAAAACCTGCCAAAAAGGTGTCATTTTTTCCCCTTTTGCTTAAATGGTCAAAGAGCGCTTGTCAGGAAAACCTGCCAAAGAAGTTCTTCATACAGCTATATTTCATATACTTATAAATTCACCAGAAAACTTGGCATGCCTACTGCATTATGAAAGGTGCGTTATGGATCCCGGTACGGATGCATTGGTTGTTCGGCCCGAGACAACACTTTAAGCACTGAACACTTTGTACCATTGGTTTTGGAAGTTCGTGCGACTGATCTTCTCGTCACCGGGAACCCCATTAACGTAGCATCGCGATTGTCGCAGCCGGAGAGTTCTCTCCTGGCTGCTTTTTTTTGTTTCAAAATCCTCCATAACGGAACCACGTTGATACAAGCTTACTCCAAAGGAGGTCGCCCTTTGACCCACTGAGACAACTCTATTAGGGTATTTAAAAGGGGCTATCGCTATTCTCCGGAGATCTACACTATGGATTTGGAGCACCAGCTTATTATCACAGCCTGTGGGCGAGAACTGGTCCGTCGCCAGTGCGCTGACGATACACAGTTAAGCCGTGTTTTGGCACGAACGGGCGAAACCTCCCCCGATGCGCAAATATTACCTGAACTTGAAAAGCGCATGGCTGCCCTTGAACAGATCTTGGATAACGCCACCCCTGGCGCCATCTCCACACTCTGTCCTGAATTACTCTCACTCCTTAAGATTTATGAGGGCGATCTAACCGGCCACCATGATCGACATGTGCTTATACACTCGGCCTCTTGGCCGGACATGCAGTCGGTCAGGCTTATCGCAAAATGGTTACGAAACCATGGACAAAGTGTTGAAACCATGGCGATTGATGGCCTACGAGAAGGTCAAACAACTGCGCTACATGGGGCAATGGCCCATTTTACACGCTGGTGTGGCGACGTCTTAAGCAACTATAAAATTTACGAATTTCATATCATTTTCAATCCTGCCGGGGGTTCTCGCATCCTGGTCGGCATGCTGCAAACCCTTGCCCCATTCTATGCCCATGAAAGTGCGTATCTGCTCGAACCTGGACGCCACCTGGTGCGCTTACCCATGCCCAACGTGCAAGCCAAAGGGCAGCGTATGCTACAAAAACATCAGCATAGCTTTCGTCGACTGGCCATGGGGCTGGAGGTTCACCCGGAAAAATTGGACAAAATACCGAATGATATGATGATGGAAGGTTCAGATGGTCAAAACCACCTCTCCTTTTTTGGCGAGCTGCTGTGGGACCATAACCGAAGAGATCTTTATGGGGAGTCGATGCTAGAGCCCATTAGCGATCGAATTATCATTACCGAAAATTTCCGTGATGGTGCGGCTGAGCTCGAAAGAGATCGCCATATATTGCTCAATGAACGGCTGGACCAACTCTCCATTTTACTGGAGATTGGGGATAGCATGGATCGCACCATGGCTAGCGCCCTGAGTTTTCAAGCTTTAAAAGAGACATCTGGCGAGTCTACCCACCGTTGCCATGGTTGGGCAGACAAAGAGCTATGGCAGCTTTGGGGGCATTACGAAGGGAGCCGGTTTGTTCTGGATCATTTGGGGCCAGCAAACAAATAGCGCTGGATCAGGGCTCTAAATTGACGGAAACGGTGACATTATCCAGGCTGATGATAATTTTAAAACTGTCGAGTAGTTCACCATTAACGATGACCTGTTGAGGTGTTTGACTAACCTCAGCCCGCCCCGTCTCCAGCGCTACCTCCAACTCTAGCTCGGTAATGCCAAAGGCTTCAGCAATCTCTTCCATGGGGAGTTCAATACCCCAATCGTCATCATCATCCAGCAGATAGCCATCCTCATCGTGCATGACCAGTATCCTATACGGTAATCAACAGATAAGGGGGCCCATACATCGCCCCCTTTGTTATTGGACCCCTCATGAGCAAGAGAGATTCAATAAAAAACGGGTCTCTTTCCAGAGAAAGAGACCCGCCTATCCTACGCGCTCATGAGATCCAGGTCACGGATTCCTATCCGCACCAGAATCAACACACCACGCTTAATCAAAGTCTGGATTACGCCAACCCGGTGTTGCCAACTTGGGCGCATGGGGACGTAGGCGAGAGACATAGTCAGAAACCGCCTCTAAGTCACGCTGGCTGAAACGACGGATCTGCCGCACCATGTCCGGATTGGCATTACGGCGGTTACCGTCACGAATCCACTCCATCTGCCGCAACACATAGCGGTAGTGCTGTCCGTAGATCGCAGGGAAGAAATCTTTAGCAATCCCTTCACCATTCTGCCCATGGCAGCGTACACAGTTCTTTTTATAGACCATCTCACCATGGGCAAGATCTTTACCGGGTCCCATGCCATTGACCGGATTCATAGGCAGACGCGCAATGTATGCCGCGACATCTGCAATGGATTGTGGCCCACCGATTTCACTGGGGATAGCAAAGGGGTACATCGTGGGAACATCACGGTTTTCAGCACGGATATCCGCCAGCTGTTTCACCAGAACTGAAGGGTGCTGTCCAGCAATTTGAGGAAAAGTACCATCCTCTAACCCCCACCCTTCCGGCATATGACAGGCTGAGCAGACCTCATAAATCATCCGCCCGCGGTTAGGGTCACCTTTCAACTTCAGGGCCGCTTCTTTTTCACCGCCACTTGCATTCCATCCAGCCCAGGCAGGTACTGACACGACCAGGGCCAGCGCTGTTGCCAGCCCTAAAAATGCTTTTCGACCAATCATCACGCACAACCCTCCAAAACAATCAAAATGTTATGCAGTTAGGTTACGGATCTTAGGCCCGCTTACTGCTATAGTGAAACATGGAATATAAAAAATAATAGAGGATAAACCAGCAAAATCCCACTTTTCTTCATGACAAAGTGGCTTTTTAACCGAATATTTACAATCTTCATCATGCTTTAAAACGGGCTTGTTTGAAATAGGACCAAGCCTAACGAACAATCAGACCGAAACATTTCACGAAATCCCCCTCATTCACCACAGTCAAAGCCATCTCTTTTTAATCGGTTTCAGTTTTTTTTTCAATACAGATACCGAGAGATTCAAAAAATGAGGGGTTTCGAGGCAAAACGAGGGCAGTCATCTATTAAAAAAGCGAACCCTGTTCGCCCCCACGGGCCTGACGGAGTGCTTCTAGGGAGATGGGCTGTAGACATGCAGGTTCATTAAAGGCTGGCTGATTAACGCGGCGGGTGACGGGCTGTATAGCGAGGGCATAACGCTCACTGGCCCGATGCTGTCGTTCCATAAACTGCGCGGGTTCTGACAATTGGGGGTCCAGCCATGGAGCGACCATTTCCGTTGACAATAACAGAGGCATACGGTGGTGCAGCTGCACCATCTCACCTAAGGCGGGGGTGGTAATTAAGGCAAAGGTCTCAACCATATGGCCACGGGGGTCCGTCCAGTTTTCCCATAACCCGGCCAAAAAAAGAGGTTGCTGGCTTTGGTGCTGGATCAGCCAAGGCTGTCGATTATCCGACTCACCTTGCCACTCATAAAAGCCATCAACCGGCACCACACACCGACGTCGACGCAGTGCATGTCGATAGGTCGGTTTGAGATGAGCGGACTCCATACGGGCCTGGCTGGTACGCCAGCCCAACGAAGCATCCTTAGCCCACGCAGGTAACAGCCCCCACCGTAGAGAGATCATCTGTTGACCTTGCTCGCCCTGCCGGTAGGCCATGGCCCAACCACCTGGTGCAATGTTATAGCCCAGATGCAAAGGTTCATGCATCACTCCCCCCAGTTCATTCAACGTCTGTTGAGGGGCATCAATCTGAGCAAAACGTCCACACATGGGGTCGGTATATCCTAAGGTTTTTGAGAGGTGCAAGCGGCCAGATAACGTGCTTTTTTCAGCTTAAAACAAGCTCGGTTACAGGGCATATGTTCATAGACCATGGAGTAGTGCCCACGATCTTCTCGACCACAATAGGGGGTATTGCAGTGTTTCCACAAGAAAGCATCAATTTCATTCTTATTTAAAACTTCTCGCCACGCTTGACCTCGTGCCCCCACTTGCGTCCCAAACCAGTTGCACTCGGGACTATAAGGGGTGCCACCCTGGGCCAAACCCGGCACCAGCATGAGAATAAGCAGTAGTACAGACTTCATGCGTCCATCATCTAAGCTGGATAATATAGGCGACCAGATCTTTACGAAATCTGGAATGGTTCACATCACGATAAAAACTGGGGTGGCCGGTATTATTATTCCCCATAGCATTGCCAGGGATTACCTCTTCTGGTGTTCTCAAAAAGGTCTCTAACAGCCCTCGGTCCCATTGAAAAGGGTTTGCCTTAACATAATCTAAAAAGGCTTGGCTGTATTTATATCGGGGATAGGTACCAGGGGCACGGGTGGTTAACCCCCACAGAGGAGGTGCCTTACCTTTGCTTTGACGGGAAGTTACATCATGGCACATACCGCAATGGTTCATGGCCAAACGGTTTCCTACATTCAGATCATCACGTAGAAAAAACCACCAAAAACCACCGATGGCAAGCGCAAGAACTGTGATCGACAACAACCAGGACATCCAACGGGACACAATGATGCTCCATTGAGCTAAGCTGACCATAAAAAAACGGCCCGCCATTGGCGCGTCGTTTACCGATCTAAAATGCCGATTGCACAGCCGCCCACTCTATCAACACACTGGCGGCGTGCCTATCGGCCTACACTATGGTGCCTTATGCAAATGAAATGGGCAAATAGTATATACATATGCCCAGGATCATTTAGATAAGGTGCCTATAGGATTCGTTGCCTATAGGCGGCATCGCTATCGCAGCAACGGAGCGACCTCTCAAGGCCGCCATTCTTAAAGGGAGCTCTATTTCCGCCAACCGGCTCGTGGTGTCAACTACGGAAACCGGACTTGAGCGCCATGCGAACGTGAGGGCGGAATGACAGCTCGATTAAACGATCCATCCGTACCTCCGTCTTGTTATCCCAACCGATCATCAGCATGGTAGTGGGCAGTTTTTTCATCCATCCGGCTTGGTGGTTGTGATCTTTATCTAGAAGAAAAAGAACCTACAGCGCCATCGACTCCGGCTTTATCACGCACTTACACACTCTGTTGAACCGTTGAGGTGAATGAATGCCGGTTTAACACACCGGCCCTTAACTATTTAGAATGCAATTCCTAGGCCCAGGTTCCATAAATGCATCTCTTATCTATGGGAGACCATATAAACCCTGCAAGTTACACAACCCTTTTTTATGAGCCCCAACCTTAACTAATCCTCAGCCCCTCCCTCTACTTAGGGTGTTTTAGGGGGTTGGCTGGCCATAGGATCTATAGCCAGCTTATTTTCTAAGATAGAGCGCATCCATATGTTCAAACATCTCATGACGGGTATGGTGTAACTGCTGAAGTTGCTCATGCCACTGTTGCTTCTCAGCAGGCTTTTGGACTATTTCACTGGCCAACTGAACCATCTGCTCATGGCTCTGTTTAAGCAAGGGGAATGGGGCATGCCCCTGCAAAGGCTGCGCATGTGTTGAGGATAACCATGAACCCACCGCACACCCCTTGGGGTCAAAAGCCCCCACCTCATGCCGACCAGAGACCACCCCTTGCAGTTGTGTTAACCACTGCAGATGACCCCCCTTAAGTGCCTGCACATCAAAGTGGGCACCATCCAATTGCATATCCTGCTGCGCTTGGGTTAAGGCATTGCTGGTATTTTTCACAATCGCCACCAGATGCCTTAAATGTACAATACAGGCATGCATCTGCTCCAACCCAGTACCTACCCCAACCGCCTTGTTTTGCACGGACTCAATAAAGCTCTGATTTTTCTCAACCGATGCAAAAATAGCCTGAGCAGAGTTCTGAATATGGTTTAACTGCTCAGCACCTTGCTGGGTCACAGCAACCCCTTGTTCCACCGCCTGACCAATGGTAAGGGTGCCTTGGGCGGCTTCCCCAGCTGCACGCGCCACTTCTTGGGCAGCCAGTTCCAGTTCAGACATATTGCGTGCCACCTCTTTGGATCCATCATTGGCCTCATCCATGGCCAGTGAGACCCCTTCTATGGCGCCGGTCTGGTCCACCACAGAACTTAATATTTCTTCATTGGCTTCTGATATCAACATGACACGTTTGGAAATATCTTCTGCCGAATGAGCGGCTGTTTTGGACTGTTCCTGGATAACAGCCACCTTTTCAGCAATCAGTTTTGTTGCACGGGATGTCTCAGCAGCCAGTGATTTAACCTCATTGGCGACGACCGCAAAGCCCTTCCCGGCCTCACCAGCGCCAGCGGCCTCAATGGATGCGTTCAGTGCCAGCATATTGGTCTGTTGAGCAATCATGGTGATCATATCCACCACTTTATCAATCTCACGGCTGTTGTGATCCAACTGCTCCATCACTTTTAGCGTAGCCTGAGCTTGGTCTGACGCCCCTCGGGAAGCATCGCTGGCCCGCTGGGACTGCATCTCGACATCCGACAATCCCGAACGGATATTCCGTGTGGTTGTGGCCATGCTTTCAATGGCATCATTGACCAGTAATAAGGATTGGTTAACCCCAACCACATTGGCGGACATCTCTTCGGCCGCTGCGGCCATGGTCGAAATATTGGTGGAGGCCTGCTCCGTCGCTGATGAGATGGAATGAACCGTATGCAGCTGCTCCTCTGATGCGTGGGAGGCCTGTTCAATACGGCTTAGAATGCGCCCAACAGAAGCGTTAACCGACCGTCCCTCTTCCGCCAAGGCATGATTGGATACCAGCATATCCTCCGCCAACGTCTGTGCTTGGGAGGAATCATCCGCCAATGTGACACTGGCTTGATCCAGCTGCACCACCACGGCTTGCAGACTCTCCCCTTGCAGTTCACTGGCACTTACCGTACTGGCCAAACTGGCACTTAATGCGTTGATACCCTGCGCTGTTAAATCCAATTCATCCTGGTAACGTTCCGCTATGGGTAGTCTTTGACGGACATCCCCTTGGGTAATTTTATCCAGGGCACCATTAATGCGGTTTAATCGTTTAATTAAACGATCAACCACCACCCAAAACAGTAACCCAGCCAACACCATCAGCCCAATCATGATGGCACCCTGCTTATAGAACATTGCTCGTGACAAAGCATGAACAGCGGTAAGGTCCAACTGATAGATCACCACACCAACTGGCCGACCGGAGAAATCTTGAATGGGGTGATAGACAACACGGAATTCACCCTGATCATGGGACTGTTGCGCCTGTAAAGCCGCTTTCACCAAACCTGCATCAACCAGCTTTGGCTGGAAACGATGGGTACCCCCTGTAAAAATAAAATCCCCCATACGCACGGTGTTCTTTTGCAATTTGGTTGCAACCGTAAGCAGCTCAGGCACCATCACCACCCCAAACTGCTCTTCCGGCAGGTTTTTAGACAGCTTCACCAAACTCTTGAGAGGAACCAAACTTTCAACAGAACCCAAATGCTCCCCATTGCTGGCTATTACCGGAGCCAAGCCCCGCATCACAAAGCCCCCACGCCCAACCTCAATCCCCCATAACGGCTTTCTGTCTTGGTTGATATGTACAACCGTTTGACGAAAACCGGATAGATCATCAGCCCCTTTACCGTTCCAAACACGCACAAAAGAGTGTGCGGGGGGCCGGTGAAAATGGAGCCGGAACTGTTTTACCCCAGTCATCTGTTCCACCTGTTTTTGAATAGGCTTCATCAAGTGGATCAGTTGATCTTTGCCCCCTGCAAAATCACCCGAAGCAGCTTGACGATAAGCCTGCTCAACACCTGGAACTTTAGAAGCCATACTGGCTGCTGTTAACGCCTTACGGCTCATCCGCGCAATATTTTTTTCCAGGTCAGCCATTTTGTTATCAATAATTTGATCAACAAAGTGATCTGAGGTCTCCAATAGCGCCTGTTCGGCGACAAGGAACAACGTCACACTAACCACCAACAGAATCGCCAGTACTGGTGTCACAATTTTAACTTTGAGTTGCATCAACACCCCTCCTTAAAGCTTAAAAAACCTTAAGCAGGGTATTCTTATATACTAATATATACAATTCTAATCCGAGTTAAGTTGTGCTTAAATCAACATTAGTTAATATTTGTAACATTTCATTCAATTTCTGATCGAATTCAAAGCGCTACAAAAAAAAGCTCTACCCAATGAGGGTAGAGCTTTTCATCAAAACGGATCTTTGGGTAAAAAAACTATTCGCCGTGTAGCAGGTCTGAAGGTGCGGCCCCCCAGCGCAGTGGCAACTTAAAGAGCAGCAAAAAGGTGATAAAGAGCACAGCCGCATAGACCCCAGCTAAGGTTATGCCAATCTCCATCCAAGGCATGGGCAGACTCTCCAGCCCCAAACTGGGATTAAGCATCTCTCGGTAGTGCGCCAGCACATCCGTAAACTGTTTATCCAGGTAGATCCGCACTAATTCTACAGTCCCCCATAAAGCCAACCCTCCAGCAATAAGCATGGCCAAGGTCATCTGTAAATAGACCTTCATGTGGATCCCCATCCAGGTCATACCCCGGGTCATAAGCATGCCATAATGGTGCTTGCGGTGACCCAGCAGTGTACCAACCTGAGCCAATAATAAAGCCGCCAACAAAGACCCAACAACCAAGGCAAAGGCTGGCACCATGTGGGTTAAAACATCACTGAGTAGGTTAAACCTATTTAGCGCATCTTGATATTTAGGGTGAATATTAAAGGCCAGCTGGCCATCCCCAACCCGTAGCTCTTTTAAACCATCAATCAAAGCACTTAAGGATTTGGGTTCAACATAAATGTGGAGAGCTGCGAAGGCTGTTCCATACCCGGTCACATCCCAGGGCACAAATTGGGGTTCACGGTCCTGATAACGGCGGCTGGAACCTGGGCAGATGGTGCCACGCACAGTATCATCACGCGCCAATTTATGACATGGGATCCAGAGCTGATGGATACTGTCATGGGCCATGGCATCCCACGTTGCCTTACCATTGGTGGTTCGGTCTAACACAATGGTATCTGGGCGAGGACAGCGACTGTCGCTGATCATGGGCAAGCCCGTTAGCCCCGTCTCTTTGACCGCTTCTTGAATACACTGGGCATAAGCCGAAATACCGACCCGGTCAAAATCACCACCAAGCAGGGTTTTCAGATCACCTCGGGCATTCCCACCCTCCTGCAGCGGATCATATTTCAGATCAGGCAGGTGATAAGCCGCCATCAAGGCATGGTAGGTGGAAAGAGGAAAGAGATACGCCACCTCTTCCATCGCGGGAATATGGGCAATCCAACGCACACGGAACGGTAGAAAATGCTCTTGCTGGCCAACCTTAGCACGCATCCACAAAGTATTCAGAGAACCGGGCAGGTTCTCCCGGTCAATTCGTTCCGGAATGGTATGGCGCTTATCTTCAGGCAACTCCTGAAGCAGCTCTTCACGGTAGGCTCGATAGTCAAAGTGACGGGCAAACAACCGATCATTCAACACAATTTCTAGCGGCAACTGCTGCCAACGTTGAGGTTCCTGCGAACGCTGTTCAGCGGGTAAAGAGAGCTGCCATAATGGATCTTCCGGGTACACCCCCCACCCCACAAACTTGGGTTGGGTACTCCAGCTGTTGGTCCCTGGCAGGTTCAGACGGGGACGCCCGCCCTCCAAGCGACGGTAAGGGTGCACCTGCATATCCGGAAACTTAGCCCGCAAAGATTGCACATGGGCCAGCGTGTCACGTCCAATACCATCATGGTTCTGCCAATGCGACGTGACCCAAACCGGTACACCATAGGGACGCAGTGATCCCAACAAAGCGTCGGTCATACGGTCCAAAAAGCTGGTCCGGCTGGTGACCAAGAGCAGCGATAACGCCGTAACCAACGTCAACAGCAAAGTCAGCCAGGCAAAGTCCCGCCCCCCACCTTCACAGCCAAATCGGCCACAACGGTAGCTACGCCGAAAGGCCACAAAACCCAGGCGGAACCACACAGGGAACAGGCGAAAACGGCGTTTTGGCCGAGGGGGCAACGAACTGCGAGGTGGTTTAGCGCGACGAATTTCAGTAGGGGTGCCGTTATCCATCCAACAATTTCCCTGGATTAAGTTGAGCCCCTTCGTTGCGCTGTAAATGGCAACGTCCGTGGGAGACCACAATTCGGTGGGTAACACGGGGATCCATCGCATCAGAAAGATGGTGGGTCACCCAAATAAGAAGCCGGTCTCCCTGCCCCAACCACTGGTCAACCACCCCCATAACCTCTTTACGGGTGGCAGCATCCAGACTACCGGTTGGTTCATCCGCAAACAGTACCACTGGGTCATGAATCATGGCCTGCATCAACGCAACCCGCTGCAGCTGTCCACCGGAAAGCTCATTGGGGTAGCGATTCATAAACTTATCTAAGGAGTCTTCACCGCGAGAACGGCCTGAGGCTTGACCAGCCATGAGGATTTTATTAATCCCATCGGCCACTTTCTCCTCAATCTCCTTATTACTCCACTCTCCACGGAGCAGCAGAGGGGTCCGCAGGTTCTCCCTTACCGTTAAATAAGGGGTCAGTGTGGAGCGTTGATAAGCAAAACCAAAATAGCGCCGCCGAATTTCGGTTAAGTTGAGTGTTGAGTAACGCCCCACCAAACCTCGTTTTCCCCAAGCCGCTTGATGGCCATCCGGAAACGTCCAATGCACCACCCCACTGCGGGGTTTTTTCATGAAGGTCAAAAGGTAGAGCAGTGTACTTTTACCACTGCCACTACGCCCCAAAACAGGGAGACGACCACTGACGTTATTGGCATCCAACCCCAGGCCACCGACCTCTAACGAAAAGGTATTACCCCAACCGGTCGAACCTGGTTTCTCAATTTGAAAACCCCAACCCATGGATCTTGGTATCCTTACGGTAAATATTCCTGGGGAATCCAGTATCCGCGACGTCCACCATAGCTGTGGCCGTAGCGATAATCTTTATTGGGACCCAGCGCTTCAGAGCGAACCGAACCACTAATGCGCATAAGCGCACGCCCATTGTCCGTAGCATCGGGGCAACGGCGGTGGTCATAGCGGCCTGCATCAAACACGGGACGGTAGGTTTCTCGTTCAACAACCTCAAGCATCTGCTTGGATTTAATGGCCCACAACGCCAAATGACGCAGCTCACAAATCGGCACCGCAGGAATGGTCTTTTTATGACGGTCCAGGATCGGTTTGCCGTTGGCATCTACAACGATCTGAGTCCCTTTTTTATCCCGCATCACATGCTCGGCTGACAGCGCATTCACATTATAACTGAGCAGGGGAGAGTGCCAACGTACCGGCAAGCCACCCCGACGTTGGGCATATTCCGCAGGGGTCTCACCAGAGACATCAATGGGAGGGCGTCGGATCTCTTGCTGCAGACCTAAGATCAAGGCACTGATCAGTGCCTTACGCAGCTGGGGCTCAGGAAGTTCAAAGTACCCTTCAAAGCCACCCAGAATACGGATCCAGGATGAGAGCGAGCTTGAGGTAACCCAGAGCTCTTCAACCACCTTTTCATCCGCTTCGATATAGCCGATCAACGTGGTATCAAAAATACGGTTGTGGCACTGGTCACCCAGCTCACCACACGCCCCTTTTTCCAGGATGTGCCAGTAGACACCAGGAATATCTACCCGCTCCCGTTTGAGGCGATCAATGACCGTACCTAAAGCGGCCCCCCCACGGATGTCCAGAATGATCTCATCAATCAGGGCACTGCTGGAGAGTTTGGCGACCTGCGCCGTTAAACGCTGGACCAGCTTGGATTCCCCCATGCGGAAGAAGTGCTGATTAACCTGATTTTTCCCCATAGGCAGGCTTTCACCCAGAATCTGTTTGGATTGAGATTCAAAACGGCGGTACGCCCGGTTATAAGCGATGGGGTGTTTGGCCGTATCTGGGCGGCGGGGGGTTTGGATGAAGAAAGGCACCACATTGTTGGCCTTTTCACCGCTTGTGCTGCTCCCCCGCATAAGCTTAACCAGCTTATCCCGACTGACCACCTTCTTGTATTTATTCTTGGAGACAAGGCGGCCATTTTCCATGACAGCCATACGGGTTTTATACCCATTATCGCCAATGACAAACATCACTTTCAGATGATCATTACAGCTGCTCATGTCTGAACTAAGCGCCTGTGCCAGACCACCATAGAGGTTCTCTTCATAATCATCCGCGGTATCACCAGCCGTGGTACCCACCGTGCTGATGGCCCGCTGAAAGCGAACAAATTCCTGCTTCTGTTCAACCGGGGAGAGTTCGCACTGGTTAGGCAGTGGATACCCTTCACCCACACCATCACCCAACCCCTTTTTCTCACCATCGGCATAGGGATCTCGATAGACCCTAAAACCAAAGCGGAACTGGGTACTACGGAAACCAGGAACCTGCTTGAGCCGG
Source organism: Magnetococcus sp. PR-3 (assembly GCF_036689865.1). NCBI lineage: Bacteria > Pseudomonadati > Pseudomonadota > Magnetococcia > Magnetococcales > Magnetococcaceae > Magnetococcus > Magnetococcus organivorans. The sequence goes on along the minus strand of NZ_JBAHUQ010000004.1, from coordinate 172,860 downwards.
TGAATAATTTCCTGAATCACACCACGCCGCTGAGGGGTCCCTCTAACCGCATCAATGACCGCTTCCATACTGGCTGTTGCATCCAGTAAGAAGAAAATATCCACATTTTTTTTACTGGCCAAAGATTTCATTTCAGGCAGGATCTGCTGGGCCAAACCCGCATTAATGGCCACCCGGCCATCACCAAGCGGACGACCAACCAACCCGGGGCGCGCCAAAGCCACCTTATAGAAACGACGCTTGTCTCCCGAAGCTGAAACTTTATCAGGCGCAACATGCCGCCCTTTGCCATCCACCAAGTCCAAAACCGGGACACGCACAGGCGATTTAAACCAGTCATTGCCCCCTTCTACCGGAGAGCAGTTGATCGGATTACGCGCAACAGCATCGGACAAGGCTTCATAAGAGCAGATCGTCCCTTTACCCACACCATCGGGTGAACGCAGATCTTCACGGGGCCTTAAACCAAAGGCATTGTTCCAGATAAAGCCATCCGCACGACGCACCCAACCCAGCAGCTTGTCATCATCTTCTAAACGAAAGCGATCACCCAGCAGCACGGCATCATCACGCTGGTCAAAAACAAAGTACATATGAAAACGGGAGGCACCCTCACGGCAGTTGCCTTTACCACCGACACAGCGTTTCAGGTCTGGTCCCTGATAAACCGTCACCGTTGGGGGCTCTTTTTCTTCATCCCTGGCGGTGGTGCCGGTACGGATAAAGAACTTCATCTCCAGACCGGAGACCCCTTTGACAGGCATGTTATGACAGAGCAGATCATTGCGTTTGACCCAACCCAATGCCTCTGGTCTCTCCCCATAGGCAAAGGTTCGGATCTTTAAACGGCCATCAGCTTCGGCAACGACCTCGGCCTGCTGATTAAAGGCCAATCGACCTTTGATCTTTTTGCCCGTATCCGCCCCATAAATAGGCGTATCATGGCGTATGCCACGCACCAGCCCAGCCCAACGCAGGCTATCCTTATGGTAGTAGGGACTAAAGTCGTAGTTGGCACAGTTGCCAGAGCTGCGGACATCAGCCTGGGCGGTATGCGCCAGGCCCAGTGTCATCATCAGCACAGCAAACAGCAGATGGGTCGTCGTGTATGTCAGGGTACCGCGTTTCACGGATCATCCTCCGTCGAAAAAGATTCGACTTGTTCGATTATCTTTTTGGTCATGCACCTATGGGCACATAAGGCAGGCAGTTTATACGAAAAGCCAGCGCGGCAAAAGCCTTGGATGCGTCTAGATGAAGAAAGAGGGGGAAATCATGAGATGAGGTATACCGCGAAGGGCATGACCCCTAGGTGGGGCATGGTTTGTATAGGCCTGTTCAGGCGCACCAATTCAGGGCTCAATAATGAGGCGAAAGCCAGCTACCGACAGAGAAGCAGGCATACAGACCGTCCCCCCCATATGCTGTACACCGGTCCAATCATCCTGCCCCAACAGATGATAACCCATGGCACAACTGCTGCCTGACCATTCGCGCACGCCGCGCAACAGACTTTCTAAACGCAGTTCATCTTCCGCCGGATTATTCACCTGGGCCAAGGCATTAAATCGGTCCATCACAGCCGCAGCCCACTCTTCGCGCGTTGGTAAGCGTACGCGACAACCGCTTTGATCGGCCATCCACTGAGCATAAGCGGCTGCCGTATCATGGGCCACCCCTCGAACCGGCTGGTTCTCACCCCGGGCATACACACCGCCCACTTTGGCTTTGGGATCGGTACGGTTCCACAACAGACCAATTTGATCTAACTTGGACTGACGGGCGGCACGATCTTTCATCTTCTGAACATAATCAACATAGCGCTTAAACTGTTGAATACTCACCTCAAGCGGCATCATCCATACTTCAGATTCCAAATTGACTGAATCCAAGCTTTGCGCTTTAAGAACACGCACAGCCTCATGACTGGACTCCACACCCGTAATCCGATGGGCGCCAGAGGGAATAACCATCATGGTCTTACGCTTGAACTTCCACTCAGGAGTACCACAATGGGAGACAGGACCCTTTTGGATCACCACCGCTTTGGCTTGAGGACGCCCTTGACGATTGTCAGCAGAAGGAGAAGGAGAAGGTAGCTGGGCTTGTTCGGTGGTTTTTGGACCATCTTGGCGTAGCAGGGTTAACCCGGCGGCCATGGCGACGATAAACAGTATGGAGCCAACCATTAGGCGCATACCACCCCAACGGCTCTCTTTTGCGGGGGCCTCTTTTTGAATGCGACGGGCCATCGCAGGGCGCACGCCACCCTGCCCTACACGATGCTTAAGTAGGGGATGTGTCCGACTGAGCCCTTGGTTGGGTTGATCTTTCACCGACGCCTCACGCTTTACCCACGCCCCCACTCTGACATAGAGTGAAAGCCAATAGACAAATCTCTTTAGAGAGAGGTATGGAACACCATCACGCCTGGATGGTCAACATATAACGCGACAAACCCCATGGGTTTGGCCTGTTTTTATCGTATTCCTTAGGAGCTACCCCATGCTGGCTGTCATTTCCCCGGCAAAAAAGTTGGATGAATCCCCTTGTCAGAGCTCATTACCCTACACACTGCCGGACGCTCTGACCCATACTCAGTCCTTAATCGACACACTGAGCCCCTACAGTGAGCATGAGCTGGCTGAGCTGATGAAGCTCAGCGACAAACTTGCCGTGCTAAACGTTGGTCGCTATCAAGCCTTTAATCTACCATTTACCCCAGCGAACGCCAAACAGGCCGCCATGATGTTTCAAGGGGATACCTATGTCGGTTTACAAGCGCAGAGCATGAACCAACAGGATATCTCTTTTGCTCAGGAACATTTACGCATTCTCTCTGGTCTTTATGGCACACTCCGCCCTATGGATTTAATTCAACCCTATCGGTTAGAGATGGGTACCCGTTTAAAAAATGAACGGGGTAAGGATCTATATGCATTTTGGGGGGAGCTCCCGACCCAAGCCATCAATCAGGCAACGGCGGGACATGCAGATCGAACATTGATCAACTTAGCCTCCAATGAATACTTTAAAGCGGTCAAGACCAAGCAACTGGCCGGCCCGATCATCACCCCTGTTTTTAAAGAGATTAAAAATGGCCAAGCCAAAGTCATTGGTCTCATGGCCAAACGGGCCCGTGGCATGATGGCCCGCTACCTGATTGACCAACGTTTGGAAAGCCCAGAACCTTTGAAGTCATTTACAGCAGGCGGTTATGCCTACCAAGCTGGGCTGTCTACCGACAGCGACTGGATTTTCACCCGCCAAGCTGCCTGAGAGTAAATTGATTCCAATATCTTTTCATGGGGATAAAGTCATTTCTAAAACCTTTTTTAGACAGGTCAAAAAATCTGCTTGACTAGCCGTCATGATTTCGCCATATTTGGGGGCCTCCTCAGGGAGGAAAGAGACCAATCGGGGCGTGGCGCAGCCTGGTAGCGCACTAGCATGGGGTGCTAGGGGTCGGAAGTTCGAATCTTCTCGCCCCGACCAGTTTCTTCATAAAAACCGCTGAAAGCTTGCTTTCAGCGGTTTTTTTGTGCCTGCCGCCCCAGCAATACCTAAAGAGTTACTCTTTCCTACAAAAATTCATAAAATATATTTTGCACTGCAACAAAATCAGCTATCCTGCCACTCACGTGGGGTTAGTTCTCCATACTGTTTTTTCCGCCTTATCGCACAAAGAATATATAGACTGTTATTTTTTATGATCAAACAAAACCTTTCTTTCAGCGCTCGTACGATGGCTGACTAAAGCCCCCCCTTAATCGGGCTAGATACACTTCACCCCTCTCATCCCAATCGATGGGAAACAGAGTTGAGTCAGATGACGTCCACTTCACCACAATCCTCTCAAAGATCTCCCATCTCTCAACCAAGTGCAGAGAGATTATGCTTTGCCCGAACCTTGGGCTTAGCCTTTATCAGCTTACTCCTGCTTTTGACGGCCATGCCATCCAAAAGCATGGGCGCACCGTCTGATCTGGACCCCATTACGTTTCAATTACGCTGGAAGCATCAATTTCAATTTGCAGGCTACTATGCTGCGGTTCAGCAAGGTTATTACCGGGATGCTGGCTTGGATGTAAGGATCAAAGAAGGTGCACCAGGGCGTACACCGGTGGAGGAGGTCTTGGCGGGCCGCGCCCAATATGGCGAAGCCAACAGCGAGCTGCTCTACCACCGTTTAATTGGCAAACCCCTGATCGCCTTAGCCGCCATATATCAACATTCACCCTCGGTTTTACTGGTAAGAAAAGACTCTAACATTCAATCCCCACAAGATTTGGCTGGAAAAAAAATCATGCTGGTTGGGGGAAGTGATGATGTCGACCTACTGGCCATGCTCTATGCCGAACGCGTCGATACGTCAAAGGTCATCATTCTGCCAAGCAGTTATGAGATCCAAGATCTTGCCCTGGGTAAAACAGACGCTTTCAATGCCTACCTGAGCAACGAACTATTTTCCATGCAGCAGCAGGGGATTGCCACCGTTGCGCTCAACCCAAGAACTTATGGTATCGATTTTTATAGCGACATCCTTTTCACCACTGAAGAGGAGCTGGCTCATAACCCAGAACGGGTCAAAAAGTTCCGTGAGGCTACACTGAAAGGGTGGGCATACGCCCTTGAGCATGTTGAAGAGATCATCGAACTGATTATCCAGCAATATGGTAGCGAAAAAAGCCCCGCGCACTTACGTTTCGAGGCCAATGCCATTCAAAGCCTTATTCTCCCCAAACTGGTCAAACTGGGGCATATGAACCCTGGCCGCTGGCAACATATGGCTGAACAGTTTGTTCAACAGAATATGGTCACCTCCACCAAACACTTAGAAGGGTTTATCTACGACCCGAGTCAAGCGCAATCCCGCTGGATTAAAACGGCCAAGCATCTATTTCTGGCTGCAACCATTCTGTTCATGCTGATCTTGATTTGGGTGTGGCAACTACGCCGGGTTGTCGCCAAACGTACGCATTTATTGCAAGAGGCCGAACAAGCGTTACGGGCCAGTAATCGAGAACTGGAAGCCCGTGTGGCTGAACGCACCCACTCGTTAAGTGAATCCGAAGCCAAGTTCCGCAACTTAAGCGAAGAGGCCTTGGTTGGGGTTTATTTAATTCAAGGAGGGGTTTTTAAGTATGCCAATCCACACTTCTGCACCCTGTTCGGCTATCAACAAGACGAAGTTATTGGCAAGCTTGGCCCCACGGATTTAACAGCTCCTGAAGATAAAGAGAGATCCAAACACTACATCCAACAGCGGCTCTCTGGACAGGCCGACCGGATACGCTATCGCATGATGGGCCTACGTAAAGATGGAGAAACCATCACCCTCGACATCTTTGGTGTACGCACCCTAGAGGCCGGTCAGCCAGCCATTCTTGGCACCTTGCTTGATATTACAGATGCGGTTAATTCCGAAAAGCAGCTGCAGCATGCCAAAACACAGGCAGAGCTTGCCAATGCGGCCAAGAGTGAGTTTTTGGCCACCATTAGCCATGAAATTCGCACCCCTTTAAACGGCATTATTGGCATGCTCCACATCATTAAAAACAGTGAGGATAGCCGGCCTTTTGCCAAAGAGCTGAGCATGGTTGAACACTCGGCGGATATTTTACTTAAACTGCTTAATAATGTTTTGGACTTCTCACGCATTGAGTCCCGTCAACTGGATTTGGAATTGGCACCGTTCTCCCCCAGCAATCTTATTCATAATCTACTGGAGATGTTCACCCCCCTTGCCACGCAACAGCAGCTGGCCTTGAGCGGCACCATTGATACCAAAATACCCGAACAGGTACTGGGGGATGCTACACGCTACAGCCAGATCTTAATCAATTTTCTTGGCAATGCGCTTAAGTTTACCCAAGAGGGGCAAATTACGATCAACCTCTATGCCGAGCCGATCCCTGACAATAAACGGTTACTCATTTGTGAAGTGACAGATACAGGCCCAGGCATAGAGAGCCATGAACTAGAGCGGCTACTACAGCCTTTTGAACAGTTGGACAATACCATTAGCCGTGCCCACGGCGGGTCAGGTCTCGGACTGGCCATTAGCAAAGGGCTTATTGAAGCTATGGGTGGCAAGCTGGACATTGAGACCCAAAAAGGTCAAGGCAGCTGCTTTCGCTTTAGCATACCCACCGAGATCTACCATGCTCCCCATAAAGCGGAGATTCCCACCCCACACGGCCCTGATCACTCAACCCCCATCACTATCCTGCTTGCAGAAGATGATGAAGTAAACCAGATGGTTTCCCTCTCTATTCTTGAGCAGATGGGCCACCAGGTCACCGTGGCCACCAATGGCTATGAGGTCATGCGTCTTTATGATGAAGCAACGTGGGACTTAATTCTTATGGATTTTCGCATGCCTCAGATGGATGGCATCACCGCGACACAAAACTTACGCCAGCAAGGGCACCAAACCCCCATTATTGGGTTAACGGCTGATACCGTGAAAGAGACCCTTGAACGGGCCAAGCAAGCCGGTATGGATGCCGTTTTAACCAAACCCATCCATACCGATGAACTGGCTAGAATCATTCAGCAGTTCAAACCTTAATACACTTCATATCAATAGGTTACCCAACAAACGGCAAACAACCCCCACCCCCCAAGGGATGAACGGCGGTCTGGCTGCTGCCCCTGGAGTTTACCCAACCACGCCACCTGCCCTTGGGCAACTTCTTCTTCATCACCCACCATTTCAAGATCAAAATCCTGTTTGTAGGCATGCCCTGCCTCACGCCCAGCGCCACGGGCCATCGCCATGGCCTCTTCCGCTGTTTCAGCAAAGCCATCACAGATCAGAGCTTCACCTTTAACCGATGCATTGACAGGTAGTTTCATGCTTACCACTCCTCACCACGCTTTTTGCGTAGACGGTTTATCCGTTTTTTAATCTCCGGGGTGCGCCCGGTTCGCTGTTGAAGCCGTTGAGCCCAGATCCAGGCTTGTGCCAGATCTTTATCCTGATGCTCATGATACTTGGCCAGATCCTCCATCGCGGGCACATGCCCTTTGCGTGCGGCCATGTTCCAAACAATGACAGCCTGCGTCCAACGACCGGCACGACGATAGAGCCAACCCAGACGTTGCAAGCCATCTCCATCCAACTGTTTGATTTGGGACTCCAGGATCTCTATGGCACGAGGTTCATCGTCGGCCTCAATCCACGCTTTGGCCACAGCATGGGGGTATGCCCCATGCGCGCAGGTTGCAAAACCTTCCGCAAGCAGTATCGGCAACAAGGTCAGGCTAAGCAGATCATCCTGATTGTGCTTCAATACGCCAGCCAAGCGCTCGCCCCGCTTGCCTCTAAGCCACGCTTGCCAAGCCAACGGTGCTTCAGAGCCTGGAAGATCATCTTCACGAAACAACCCAAGCAGATGCTGCTCCCCTCGCTGCAGACGACAATCTGGCAGCACCCCTCCAAATATACGCCTAAAGGGATGTAACAAATCAAGGTGGGATAGATGGGAAAGTGAATCCACCATGCCATGTAGCTTAAAACGGGTTAAAAGCAGGGGGACATCAAAGCTTTTACCATTAAAACTGACCAGCTGCGTCACACCCTCCAACGCTTGATGGAATTGCTGCAACATCTCGGCCTCACCGGCATAGCCACTCAACAACCACTGTCGCCCATGCAGTGTGCCATTCCACAACCGTAACAAACCTATTTGAAAGGCCGTGGTGCCGGTTCCACCAGCCAGCCCTGTGGTCTCTGTATCTATCCAGGCACAGGTTTCTGGATTATCCAGGCCACCACCAACAATGGGAGGAATCACCGACATCAAGCGCTGGAGAGGATAACGACCATGGCATTGATCCAGCGGTGTGTGCCAACGAATGAGGATCAGCCCTGGCGCCACCAGCTCCCCCCCTAAGAAATCTGCCAATGCCTGCTCATCTTCCAGGGCAACACCATCGCCTGTCTGTTGTGGTGCAATGGGCCGTAGACGCCGTAGCTGCCGTGCCATGTCAGGGTTCTGTGCAGGTGGCACAGGGTCTATTTTGACCCCCTCCTGACCCTTGAGCTTGCGCAGCTTATCCTTAAGCCCAGCCATTCCAAACTCCCATGGGGTTAAATCAAGGAAACATAGCCCACACCAACCACCTGCTTTATGCGACCTACTCCGTGCCACATCCATATTCTGTGCTGGAGCTTAGCTCTGCTGAGCAGGATCCACAAGGCTAGCCAGCATAGCGGAACAATGACCCACAACAGGATCTGTTCATTAAAATCGATTCTTCTACGTTGAAAGGTTTGGCAGCTAACCTCAAGGCAAGCGCACAGCTTTTGTGCCATCCACTGCCTTAAACAACCACCGATCCGGTCAGACAAGAACGGGCAACATGCATGACAACAGAGCGATCATACCTCAACATTGCCAGCTTCCGGCCCCAAGTCAAGCAAGGTCATCTCCCTGAATCGTAAAGGCCGTTGGATCCGTAGGCTCAAGGTTTGACCCTAAAGCCTTCTAAGCCAAACAGGCGCTTGCCCCTGGACACGCCTAACAACCCTGAGATGTAGACTCTTCTACGAACCCTACACATACCTGAGCTTAAGAGACGCTTACAACATACGGGTCTGGCTCAATCATTCCAGGTCCGCATGACCGAACCCACACTTACCGCCTTTATCAAGGCAGTGGCGGCCTGCCCTATGAGAGGTGTGGTCTGGAGGGGGGTTGTGGCAACGCCATCGATAGATACCGAACACGCTTAGCGACGAACCAACAGATAAAGGGCGTTGATTGATGACAGCGGCTAAGGTCGTGACAAGGCTGCCTTGGACCCCATGGTACGGTTTTTCGGTATCTACCCCCTAACAGCCCACTGCACAGCGGCTGTTTTCTCAGTAAGCGTAGAGTAAGGGTGCGACAACCGGCTTTACCTCCATCCATTGATGCCTTTTAATGGGGCCTACATACTATGTTGCGTGGAGAACACCCCACTTTCAACACTGGTCGCAAGCATGTTTTAAAACGGCCTGTAGCCTCTGCGAACCATACAGACCTGGGCTAATGAGCCCTCTTATTTTAAGGACCATGGGGAAGACGGCATCACGCCCTGACTGGCAGGGTTCCTGACCTAACCTTAATAGACACCTAGGCAACTGGCTCTATGGGCTTTTTTTCTAAGCATGAGGCAGGCTATTATTTCTAGGAGCTGGGTGGCAGCTCCGACAAAGACCCCTCTATCGGGAAGGCAGCATATTTCTTATGGCTATTCCGCACCAAGCCTCACTTTGGAGACGACGTCCCAGACGCCTACTGATCATTGCGGTGATAGCTTTACTGTTTATCCCCCTTCCCTTTTCTAAACGCCTACCCGCAACCCTACAGATATCTCAACCACAAGAGATAGTTACCCCCTTTGCGGCACAGATAGAGAATATCCATATCAAGCAGGGGATGTGGGTGGAAAAAGGTTCTGTGATGGTGACACTGAGCCGGTCAGATACTCACCATGAAAAAGAGACCTTGGCTGATCGTATTTCAACCTTGGAAACCCTGTTGGTAGAACAGAGGAGAGATGAAGAGGAATACGCGCCCTTACATGTTGTTCGTAAGCAGCTACAAAGCGCCAGGATGGCGCTGCAATCATTACAACAACGTCAGCAACAACACAGAGTAAAAGCCCCACACAGCGGCCAGTTACTTAAGATCCACCCTTTGGCCAGACCCGGCGCACAGGTGGCTCAACAGTTGCCCCTCTTCACCTTGGGTAATGAACATCAGGGGGTGATTGAGACTTGGGGAACGGAAGATCAACTTGATGGATTAAAAGCTGGGCAGCAAGCCCGCTTTCAGGCTGACATCCAAGCGTTTGAACCCATTGTGGTTACGATCATAGGGCCAGCCCCCATAGCCGTTGTGACTGCGCCTTCCTCTCAGCACCTGGCTCAAACAGAGGCCGCCATACAAACCCAACCCACCACAGACAACGACCCTTCCCACACTCGCATGAGGGTAGAGATACAAACAGACGTGCCGGCCATGCGTATGCATGGCCATTTATGGGTCGATACGCAGGCTCAATCCCTGGCAACCACTCTTACCCAGAAGTTGCACAACCTCACGCCGTAAAAGGCTGCCACATTTTAAGGGGTCGATTAGACGTGGTAGAGCTCTGCAGCGGGCATAAACAGTGTAGGATTGATGCGAACAACAGAAGGGGTCTCTGTACCCACAATGCGTTGTGCTGCAGATTCTGGGTTTTTAGAGAGATCCAGCGTGTAGGGGTTCAACTGCTCATCCCCTTTGGCCACAACCCGAACCACCGGGCGCAATAAGTCAGCACGGCTATTACGGATCACGACACCCATCCGGGTATCGGCCATACGAACAATAGAGCCAATGGGGTAGATCCCTACCGAGCGGATAAAGATTTCCACCATTTTACTGTCTAACCGCTTGCTCTCTTTTCCCTCTTTCAAGAGATGCCGCAGCACCTCCTTACCTTCACGGGCTTTGCGGTATATTCGGTTAGAGGTCATGGCATCAAACATGTCGCAGATCGCTCCCATGCGCCCTACTTGTGAGATCTCATCCCCTTTGAGTTTTTTGGGGTAGCCTGAGCCATCCAGCCGTTCATGGTGTTCAGCGGCCAACTTGCGGCTTAGATCCGAGACCTCCATCACCTCCATCATCTCTAACGTCGCATCCACATGGTTACGAATGACCTTACAATCAGACTCTGAGAGCTTCTCTTTTTTATTCATGACCGCGGGAGAAATTTGGGATTTACCCAGATCATGCAGCAGCCCCCCCAGACCAATCGCATTGACGCTCTCCTCATCCACCCCCATGCCACGTGCCATGGCCATAAGGTAGATCGAGACATTAACCGAATGATCAAAGCCTTCATGATCGTGCTGACGTAACAGAGAGAGACCAATTAAAGCATCGGGGTCTTCTGCCAAGGAACCACTCATGCGGGTTACAGCGAGGTCAAGTTGCTCAACCTCCAAAGGCTCGCCATCACTGGCCCTCTGAAACTGCTGAGCAATTTCGTGCTCAGTCGCGGACATCAATTCCAGTGCCTGGGCTGTCTCATCGACCCACTGCTGCTCTTGCATCTCTCTGGGATCAACCGAACCATCCCCCTCACCCAACGCATCAAGCTGGGAGGCAAGGAAAGCCATTTCGGCATCTTTATCCATCTGGTACTGAGACATGAAACTGGAACCCCTCTACAGAGCTCCATGGGCAGGAGCCTGCTCTTATGTAATACAGTGTGTCAAAGATAAGGGACAAACCCCATGAAAATCCACCCTTTTTTTACACACTCAAAAGATGCCCCATACACAAAAAAGCCGCTCCGGTTTTGCCGGAACGGCTTGCTAACTTCAATGTTCACCACTATTTAGTGGGTCATTTTTTCAGTTTGAATCACCTTATGAAAGAGCAGATTGGTTAAGCGCTGTTTATTAATCACAAAATTGGCATTGGGGTGTCGGTCCTCATACACCTCCTGATTGCGCTGGGCAATATCCTCAGCCTCATCCACACTGCCTTCGATAAACTGCTTACGGTACTGTTCGATCCCCTGACGGGTCGCTTCATCCAGAACCCCAGTCGGTTCTATGTTCGAACCCGCCGTACCCAGCTGCTCTTTTAGATTACTCTGAAACTGCTTAAGCAACACCCCATCAAAGCGTGGACTAAACTCAAAAGGGGACAACGCGCCGGGTACTATCGGCTCTGTAATCTCCAGACGCTGCTCATACCGGCCCAGCTCTGAACGCCCCAGCTTGCCTGTTACCCGTTCGCCATACAGATCTTGCAACTGACAAATGGCGTTCCAACTTTTAGATCCCATTAAGCCATCAATCCGAACATCCTGCCCCAGCCCTGGTGCTTTATCCGCAATACGCTGCAAGCGACGAATATCCTGCACCAACCAGCCTTTGGTGTAATATCCACCTGAACGGCGCAGATAGTTACCCTTATTACGGGTTAGGCATGAATCAAGATCATCCCTCACACTCGGAGTGGTCTGGCGCGTAGCTTTGGCCACCACAGGTGTACGACCTGTGCGAAGATGCTGAACCTCCGCACGGGGAATGATAATCTTCAAAATTTGGGGGGTACCCTTGTTATCCACAACGGTGACGTTGGTGGTATGGGGGCGATCCACGGCGATTCTCAACATCATCCACCCCTTATTTTCAGCTAAGGGGTCCATGCGTTCAACCACAACCAAACCATCGTTGTCAGAAACCGCCAAGTAGGGCGCGCGCCCACCACTGATCAATACTTTTTTAGAGACCAACTCCAGCGCATTAGGCTCTAGCTCCAACACCACCTGGGGGGGCATTAAACGCAGCACATGACCATTTTCAATATCCAAGGAACAGTCGGCAAACAGGGCTGAAGAGGTATCAAAGCTAATGGTTCCAAACTGCAGCTCCTGCTGGGCTGCAATCATACGATCAAAAGCACCATCGACCTGAACAACCGCCTGGTTCACCCGCTCCAATGCCGCCATATCGCCGCGCACTTCCGGAGTTTTTAACCCTCGTGCCCGTAACTCACCTAAAGCCAACAGCGTTTTGGCCATGGCATTACGGGTCTCCATTAAGCTCAGCACCGTACCATCGGCTTTCCAAACGTTGCCAAAGGGATTGCGCAGGCCACTCATGGCATCCCGCCCATTGGTGGTTACAAAACCACCCTGCAAATGCCCGCGCAGCTCATTTAAATAGCGGGTTTGGTCGGGCTCCAGACGGCTCAACTCCTGGTTGATGGCCATCTGCACATGAAAGGTCTTTGTGACCAAGATTTTTGCGTAGGATTCAATACCATCAACAGTGGCTTCCAGATCCCGGTTACGTTCCTGCTGATCGGATATCCAGAGGTTACCACTGGATTTAATCGCCTGAATAAGCCCTTGAACTGAGCTTTGCACCCCTGCCAACTGACGGACTTCATCCTGCCAGAAGTGCGCATTTTTCTGGTTCTCAGGGACGGGAACCCCGCTCTGGAGTTGGCTGATCATACGGGCCATGTCACTGGATTGTGCGGCATTAATATCCCGCAACTCCCACAGAGCACGCCGGAAAGATTGGCGAGCCTCACGGGCATCACGCACAGCCGACATGGCGTTTTGCACCCGGCTGGTGGAGAGACCGGATTTATCCACAGCCTCAACCAAACACCCCAACGCCTCCACACCACGGGTATAGATACCCCGACGCTGGTTATCCACTACCGCCTGATTGATGGTATAGAGTGTACCACCGGCCAGACCTAAGCCCTTTAGCACATCATCATCACTATCAAACAGCACGGCACCAACGGCACCAGCCGCCAGTCCGGTTAAGGCCAGACGCACCTCTTCCTGATCCTTAGCTTGACCTCGGATAGCGGTGTCATAACGGAGCTGCAGTAACCGGGCAAACTCCTGCGCCTCACCAATGGTGACACCACGGGTTTGGGGCAGACCACCATATTCAGTCACATCTGCGCCGTGCTCACCTTGACGTTGAACGTCAGGACGACTGCTGCTGACATCCTGAAAGGCATCCAAGGAGGCACAGGCAGGCAGCATCAACCCTGTAACAAGCAGGGGAACAAGTCGGAGCGACGCCGATAGACGGGGGAATTTCATTGTGTCTCCAATAACTTACCGTTCGACAGTGGGTTCTTAGCCCAACCCTAACAGTATGAAAATTTCTCTCAAAAAATCAAGCATTTCTTGGGCCACATTGTAAATCGTTACAAAAGTGCCAGGGATATTCCGCCCCAAACGACGCCCTTATTACCTCTGCAAATCCTGCATAACAGCGGATAAAGCCTGTTGAAATCGTTGCCATTGCGCCTCTTCACCAGGCAGACCAAAGCGAAGAGCTGAAGGGGACTCAAAGCCGCGTACAAGAATCCCCTTCTGTGCCAAGCGATACCCGATCTGCTTCGCTTGAAAGTGACGAACATACTGGAACAGCCCGGTTCCACCGGTGGGTGTCAGACCAGCATCTGTCAAGCCTGTCATCAATCGGTGGCTTAATTTAGGCAGCTCCTGGCGGGTCCTCTGCTGCCAGTTTTCATCCTTTAAGGCACCGGTCGCAACCCAGCGGGCAGGGTGAGAGAGTGTCCAGGGTCCTAACCACTCTGCCATGCGGGATAGCCATGGGGCAGGTCCCATACAAAAGCCCACACGCGCCCCAGCCAAACCAAAAAATTTGCCTAAAGAGCGCAACACAACCAAGCCAGGCACACCCACCTGATCCAACAGGGAAGCTTCAGGGGTCGCATCCATAAAAGCCTCATCCACCACCAAAAGTCCGTCATGGGAGGACAGCTGTTGAAGCCAAGCCATTAACTGCTGTTTTGAGTAGTATGTTCCCGTGGGATTATTGGGATTGACCACCACCAGCACATTAAGCTCTGGCAGCAGAGCAGATACCTGATCCCCTTTCACCTCTACAACCTGATGACCCGCTTGACGCCACGCATGGGCATGCTCAGCATAGGTAGGGGTAAGGATACCAACCTTACCCACACCACACAGGCGTGGCACTGTTTGGATCGCCGCCTGGGAACCCGCAATAGGTAGGATATGCGCAGTACCGTAGTAGTGCTGGGCCGCCGATAGCAGGCCATCTTCTTCTTCCGGCAGGCGGTTCCAGCAGCTGTCCGGCATAGACCGGGCCGGGCGCCAACCCTGGGGATGAATGCCCGTGGAGAGGTCCAACCACTGCGTCAGTGGAATATCAAATTCAGCGGCAGCTTGATAGAGACGGCCACCATGGTGCAGTGCATTCATGTGTTACCGTGCCTTGCTCATGACAGAAAGCTGTTTCATCATGGCGCTTTGTTCACCTTGGGAAAGATCACAACTCATGGCCCACACCCTTATGATCCAAGGCACCACATCGGATGCCGGTAAAAGCTTAATGGTCACCGCACTGTGCCGTTTGCTCTCTCGCCAAGGGTTATCTGTGGCCCCGTTTAAGCCACAAAATATGGCTTTGAACAGTGCGGTCACCATTGATGGTGGTGAGATTGGTCGAGCTCAAGCATTACAAGCCAGAGCCTGCGGTCTGGAACCCCATACCGATTTTAATCCGATTTTACTGAAACCCAACTCCGATGTTGGTTCTCAGGTCATTATTCAAGGTCGGGCTGTGGGTAATATGAAGGCCGTGGAGTACCACCGTTTCAAACCCCAAGCCATGCAGTATGTGCTCCAGGCCCATCAACGACTCAGCCAAAACTATGATGTCATCATCGTTGAAGGGGCAGGATCGCCAGCAGAGATAAACCTACGATCCAACGACATCACCAACATGGGCTTTGCTGAAGCCGTGGACTGCCCAGTCCTATTGGTGGGGGATATTGACCGAGGTGGTGTCTTTGCGCAACTGGTTGGCACCATGAATCTGCTTTCCAAAAGCGAACAGCAGCGTATTCAAGGTTTCCTCATCAATAAATTCCGTGGAGACCCTGCACTACTAACCCCAGGGTTGGATCAGTTACTGGAGATAACCGGCAAGCCCACCCTGGGTGTCATACCCTACGTTCAAGGGCTACATCTTGAGGCTGAGGACTCCTTTTTTGCGGTGCCCCAGATCAACCAACAGGCCAAGCTCTCGGTGGTTGTCCCGCGTCTTCCACGCATCAGCAACCATACAGACTTGGACCCTCTACTCAGCCACCCGGATGTCGCACTGCATCTGATTGAAGCCAACCAACCCATCCCCCCCTGCGATCTTATTCTATTGCCAGGCAGTAAAAGTGTGCGGGCAGACTTAACCTGGATGCAAAACCATGGTTGGGTTGCATGCATCACCCGCCATCTACGCTATGGCGGCCGTGTTTTGGGGATTTGTGGTGGTTTTCAAATGTTGGGAGAGCAAATCCACGATCCAGAGGGCATTGAAGGTAGCCCCAACTCGATGCAGGGGCTGGGGCTACTCTCCATGGAAACCACCATCACCGCCAACAAACAGCTTTCTCGCCATACAGGCCAGCTCATGATGGGTGGATGTGTGGAGGGGTACCAGATCCATATGGGCCAGAGTCTAGGCCCTGCGTTGGCACGCCCTGCCCTAACGTTAGAAACCGGGTGCCCCGACGGAGCCTGTTCGGAAGATGGCCAAGTGATGGGCAGCTACCTACACGGTTTGCTGGACCACCCCCAAGCGTTAGCCGCCCTTTTAAAATGGGCGGCGCCCCAACATACACTGCAGCACCAGGATATTCGTCAACACCGAGAAGAGAGCATTAACCGTCTGGCTGATGCCTTTGAAAGCCATGTGCAGATGGATACCCTAAAACCTTTGCTACCCGCTTTTTAAGGACCCGTAACCCGCAAGGCATGCTGTGCTGTAACCTGAACACGTAGCAGAATATCGCCATACTGGTCGGTCAAAAACAGGGTTTTACCCGATCCACTACGGCTTAACCAAATGCCTTTGATCGATTTAATAGGCAAACAAACACTGGTACCCGGCCCCACCAGCTGGACCTCTTTTTTGGACACCGCCCAGGTGGCATCCTGCAAGGTAATGGTGCCCTCAGCATCGCCGGCCACCCAACGAATACGCACCTGCTTCATGGTGATCAACAAGGCAGGCAAAGCCTTGCGTTTAATCACTTCCACAGAGCGCCCATCAATGGGGTTGTTACCGGCATCCGATAGCGCTTTTAAAACCTCCCCCATGGGTACATCAAACAGCTCTGAGACCTGTTGCATGGAGTGATCAGGATTTTTCCGTAGATGATCCCGCATAATCTCATGCCAGCCATCTAACCCCATGCTCAGGGAGTGACCCGCCTTTTCACCTTTTTTAACCTCTCTGGTGAAGTCCACATATTTACCGGCATACCCCCGAGGGGTGATCATTAGCCCCTCTTTTACAAAGGTATCGCTATTGCCGATAAGCACCGTTGAGAGCATACCAATGTCAGCCTCAGCCATCTTTTTAAGGGTCGTCATCTCCACACTCTGGCGGGGACGATAGGCTGACTTCACAATTGCGACAGGGGTTTTACCGCTCCGGTGACGTAGCAGGATCTCCTGCGCGGCTACAATCTGCTCGGTCCGTCGTCCACTCTTAGGGTTATAGAGTGCCACCACAAAATCAGAGCAACCTGCGGCATCCAAACGCTTAGCAATAACCGGCCATGGGGTTAAGAGATCAGAAAGAGAAATGCTGCAAAAATCATGGCTCAAGGGCGCCCCTACCAAAGAGGCACAGGCACTTAGTGCTGTACACCCCGGCACCACCTCCACCTTAATTTCACTATCTGGCGTCCAACCGGTTTTTAACAGAACTTCATAGGTGGGACCAGCCATACCGTAGATCCCCACATCCCCTGAGGAGATCAAGGCAACGGCCTTACCTTTTCCAGCATGAGCTATCGCCTCTTCGCACCGATCAATCTCTTCTGCCATGCCTTTTTTCACCACCTCCTGGTGGGTCAATAAAGGCTCCACTAGACGGATATAGGTGGAGTAGCCAATCACCACATCCGAGGCAGCAATAGCCTCTTGGGCACGGGTGGTCATATGGGCTTCAGATCCAGGCCCAAGCCCTACTAGAAAGATCTTACCGACACTCATGACATTATCCTCACCACAGAAACCGTAGCATTCTTACCATCGGTTCCCCGATATTTTAGTTTTTCCACCAGCAGAGCTTCCCAGCCTGGGCTACCTCCACTAAGTAGTGCAGCCGCTTCAGCAACAGCGGGTGTACCCATATATTTAAGCACCACATCAGAGGGGTTCGGCACAGAGACCGCCGCTAACGCCTCTGCACCGTGCAGATCCAAAGGCCACCCCTGTTGCTCGGCCAGGGCCAGCAGCGCCACTTCATCTTTTTTGGCCTCAATGGTTGCAAGGCGCTGGACATCTTTCCGGTTACAGCCAGCCTCTTGCAACGCCAGCGTCACGGCTGTTTCCAGCGTCTCAAGCGGGGTGTTACGATCACACCCCATGCCCAGCACCAGCTTCATCAGGAATCCTCAGGGACCCGATAGACAATCAGTTTGCCTTTCAGACTCTCCAGGAAGGATTGTGAAATGGGGCGATTGGTCACCCACAAAATCCCTGCAAAGGCCTCCACAGGAACCTCTTCAAAACGTTCAAAGAGCTGAATATTTTTTGGTAGCGGTTTATCCTCTGGCCACCAGTTTTTACTCCCGGCCTCCTGCACAAAAGCAATGGCCTCTTCATTCACCATATGGGCAGCGACACGGGTGAGGTTATCTTTAAGGGCTTCAACCTTCCAACCCATCTCACGGCCAAGAATATCGACAGGAATGGTCTTACGCACATCTGAAGCGGTGGTAATAACCGGCTCGGCCCCCAGCAACTGCGCCACCAACCGGGCATGATCGTTCGCCCCACCCACATGACCAGCCAGAATAGGGATAACAAACCGAGCGGCATCATCGACACAGACCACGCCGGGATCTTCCTCTTTACTCTTTAAGTGTGGCGCGATCAGCCGCACAACACCACCAATGGAGACAAAGAAGACCAGCTGTTCAAAAGCCTCCATTAATCCACCAATTTGGGGCTTAACAGCACCACGGATAATCTCCTTGGCACCAGAATAGTCGGCCACATGATCTTCAAACTTTTCAGAAACAAACAAGGTGGTATTGTCCATCAGACCTGCCAGTTTAATGGCATGACCAACACTGTGTTTGGTAATGGCAATAAGGGCGGTCTTGGGTTTGACGCTATTATTTTCAATCATTTTTTTCGACATCCCCGTGTAAGAGTGGGTTTGACCCGGTTCGGGTTGTGCACAAGCATCAAAGAGAGGTAAGAGACCTTACGGTCTTTCAGTTCGCTCACATCATGAACCAGCCACTCTTGCTCGCTGCCTGCTTTTTCTACAAAGCGTGCATGCTCCATAATGCCCTTCTGCTCAAGCATAGCCAACACCTGATCCAAGACAGGGTTCACTTTAAGTAGGGCAATGGTATCAAACTGCTCCAAAAGCTTCTCCAGCACGGCCACCCCATAAGCTGCGGGTACAATGGCCACGGTGTCATCCTGATCACAGATAACATCCTGTAAACGGGCTGCCGCAGCGTTGTAGGAGGTCACCCCAGGTATCACCTCTGACTGAACCCCTTCATCCAACCCCTGCACAGCACGGCGTATATGGTTAAAGGTGGAGTAGGTGGAAGCATCCCCCTCCACCAAAAAGATGACATCCTCACCCCCATTAAGCAGCTCCAAGACCTGCTTACCTGCCACAGCCCAGCTTTTAGCCAGGATCTCTGGATCTTTGGTCATGGGAAAGACCAGGGCTGTCTTATTCTCAGGTATGCTCAAACCACTGCGAACAACAATATCCAGGGCATAACTCTCCGCCCCAGTTTTTTTAATGGGGTAGGTCCAGTGGGCACCACTTTGCAGGGCAGCCCAAGCACCACGGGTAATCCAATCGGGATCACCAGGGCCTAAAGAAACGCCGATCAAACGGCCTTGGGTTTTACGCATGATTAGGTTCCATGTTTGGCGGTAACAATCCAGATCGGGTTTTCCGCACCAAAACGGTGCATATCCAAAATAGGCTTACTGCGAGAAACCTGCATCTGCAGGGCATCCCATACCATACCGAGCTGTTTTAAAGTGGTGGTGGCCGTAGCCAGATTTTCCAGGGTGACAAAGTTCATAACCAGCCGCCCATCGGGATGAAGCCGCTGGGCAACCTGCTCAATCAACTGGGACAAATGACCACCAGAGCCCCCAATGACCACCGCATCAGGGTCTGGCCATGTTGAGAGCCCATCCGGCGCTTTACCACAAAAAGCAGCATAGTTCAGGCAACCCAAAGCTTGGCGGTTTTTTTCTATCAACGCCATATCCGGTGCATTTTTCTCCATGGCATAAACATGTCCATGGGGGGCCAGACGTGCAGCCTCTAAACCAATCGAGCCAGAGCCAGCCCCAATATCCCACACAATACTGTCTGGTCGGATCGCCATTTGAGCCAAGGTAACCGCACGCACCTCTTTTTTAGTAATCAGCCCTTTTTCCGGCTTACGTTGGGCATATTGATCATCTTCAAAACCAAAAAGAGGGCGCCGATCTTGCCCACGGTTTTGCACAATCACCACATTAGGCTGTTCAAAGTGACCCTCTACCACCTGCTGCGGTGTGAGACCATGATCGATCTGCTCATCATCCAACAGTAGTTTTTGGCAGACATGCAAGGTGACCTGCCCGTCCAAGCCAGCAGCAATAAGCGTTTGCGCCAGACGCGCGGGATCATTCTCAGGACTGGTAAACACCCCTAACAACGCTTCGCGCTGCACGGTCTGAACCACCGATGTTAAGGGGTGTTCCGCACCCATTCCAGGCCGCCAGGGTCCGCAGTCTGCGGTGTGGGCTGAGAGAATTGTAGCCTGCTGCCAAGGCAGCCCCAAACGCGCAAAAGCCCACTGCAACACGGAGGTGTTGGGATGGATCTGACACGCATCCAGCCCAAGTTTTTTAACCAGATAACTGCCAATACCGTGGCAAAGTGGATCCCCCGTCGCCAGCACGACGACACACTCTTCAGCCTCTAAACCAATTTGAATCCACTGGGGGACCTTGCTCAGGTTCCCCGTCAAATCCATACGCTGAGCATCTTCAGGCAGATAATCTTCAAACAGGGCAAAGGTTCGGGGCACACCGATCACCAAGTCCGCCTTTTTCATAACCTTCAGGGCCTGGCCATGCACCCCATCTGGACCATTGTCCAGCACCCCCATAATATGACAGGGCTCAGCCATGGTGACCTCCAGAAGCCTCAGTAATAGGGTTGCCCTCAAAATCACAAACCAGGATACGCAGGGTGAACTGACCTTCGTAACGTTGGGTTAGTGTCTGGACTACACGCTGAGCCAAGTTGTCATAAAAAGGCTGCGTCAGACCCAGTTTTGCCATGTGATCACTGGCAAAGCGTGCGGTTTCCGCCCCTCGTATCTCTTCACATATGGCCTCAGGCGCGCCGACCTCAGCGGCAATTAGGGCAACCAACCCCATATTCACCACACTTTTACCCGCATGAGTGTTCTCTTCCCCCTGGGCCATCTTGACCAATTTGCCCACCATACCACCAATGATCACCTGTTTAATGCCAGCACGCACACAAGCGTTGAGCGCAGGTTTGAGAAAATCCCCCATCTGCACAAAACAGGCATCCTGTAGGTCTGGCAGTTGCTGCTGGGTAAAGCGCTCGGTTCGCCCGCCCGTGGTTAACACCATGGTGGTTAGACCTTGGGTGGCGGCCACCTCAATATGCTGTTCTACGCTGGCACGAAAGGCCGAGGTCGAGTAGGCGTAAACGATGCCACTGGTCCCCAAAATGGAGATCCCATCCACAATACCCAAACGGGCATTTAGGGTACGTTTGGCCATCTCTTCCCCACCGGGAACAGAGATAACCACCTCAATACCACTGTGTTGGAGATAAGTGGCGGCCACAGCCCGAACATTGTGTTCAATATTAGCGCGGGGAACAGGGTTAATCGCTGGCGCCCCAACCTCTAAGCCAAGCCCCAGTTTGGTTACCCGCCCGACCCCTTGTCCACCGACCAAAACCACCTGTCCAGGTTGGTCAGGCAGTGGACGAAGATCCGCGGTCATCGCCCCACGGTGGGTAACATCCGGGTCATCACCGGCATCTTTAATAATCACCGCATGGGCAACCATACCCAGACGCTCCGGCTCATCCTGCAGAGCTTGCCCCACACACCCTTCAGCCACATCAAAGGTGACCATCTGGTCATTGGGTAGCTGACACTCAACCTGCTCAGGGACCACACCACGGACCAGACCAATGGCAGCAGCCCGTGCAGCTGCTGCAGCACAGGCCCCAGTGGTAAACCCGGTACGGTTGCCCTTTTTGCGTTTAATCTTGGCCATTAGCTCTGGGTGCAGAGGCTGAACAGGGCGTGGATGGCTGCAACCACCATGGTCGAACCCCCTTTACGCCCATGGGTCAACATCCATGGCACCTCTTGCAGCTGCTCAAGTTCCGCTTTGGATTCCGCCGCGGAGACAAAGCCCACAGGCATACCAATGATTAAAGCAGGTTTGGCTTCACCCTCCTGCACCTGACGGATGACCTCCAAAAGTGCCGTTGGAGCATTGCCGACCCCAACAATGGCCCCATCCATCAGCCCCACATCCCGTGCCTTGCGCATGGCTTGAATGGCTCGGGTCGTATCTTCCTCTTTGGCCTTGCTCGTGACATCCCCATCATTGATAAATTGATGGGCGGTGATGCCAAAGTGACCCAAACGTGCTTTGGATAGCCCCACCCGGATCATCTCGACATCAGAGATAATCGGTGCCCCTGCTTTCACAGCTTCGATGCCTGCCTGCATGGCGGTATCGTGAAACCGTGCCAGGCCGTTAAATTCAAAATCAGCCGTGGCGTGGATCATACGGCGGACCACTTGCCATTGATCCTCAGCATAGCTGTGGCTGCCAGCTTCGGCATCCACAATGGCAAAAGAGCTATGCTCAATCTGGCGACCAGCGCGGGTATCTTGTTCGGTAACAGGTGTTGGTGCGTTCATATCAACTCTTGTTCTCCTGGACTTAAAAGCCCATTGACAGCAACCTAAAAAAGCTCACGTCAGGGGTCGGTTTGAGCGCCCCCCTTTATCCGTGCGGCAAACGTGCCAGCCCAAGGATATATGCCGGCCAATTGTTGAGTACCACTACTCGTGATGATGATGGTGACCGTGCCCATGCTCCTGGGCAAATTCACGGTATTTACACCCATCACACTCCATTAATTGTTGCTGGCTAATACCGGCCAGTGCGGCACCAACCTTGGCATCCAGAAGATCATAGATCTCCTCTTCAAAACCAAAATATCCGCTTAACGAAAAGGCGATGGTGGGGTACTGTTTTTCCAGTCTAGCTACCTGGTTTTTGATGCGCTCCATCAACGTGCCCGTAAACAGATAGTAAGGTACAACCACAATCTGGGTCATACCCAACTTCACATGGCGCTGCACCATCTCTTCCAAGCGCGGGTAGGTGATGCCGGTAAAGGCGATATCCACCAGATCATGCGGGGTCGCTTCCCATAACCAACGGGCCATCTTGGCGACCTCACCATTGGCACCAATATCCGACGATCCACGGGCCAACAAGACCACACCTGTGGTCCGGGGGTCGGGTAGATGCATCGCCAACATACCATGGTGGAGTTGACGTTTAACCGCCTTAAAGACCTCCTCAACCGAGCCCAGATGACTGGTATAGAGAAACGTAACCTCTGGATGCCGTGCCCGAGCCTCTTCCAACTGAGCAGGAATCTCCATTTTGACATGGCCTGCGGCATTAATTACCAACGGCACCACCACCACCCGCTGAGCACCCTGAGCGGCTCGGTCTAGTCCTTCTTTGAGCAACACATCGGCAAACTCAATAAAGCAGAGCTGAATGTTCCAGTCGGGGTGGCGCTTTTGCCACTGTTCCGCGAACCTCTCCACTTCACGGTTGCCCTTAATATTGCGGGAGCCGTGGCCCACCAGCAGAATGGTATCACTCATGAAATTGGCTTTCCTTGATCGTTGCCATCCACCCCTTTTCTGAACTTATGGGTGTAGCTGGCATCGTAGAGTTTAGATTTTTTCAACCCCTGCTTATGACGTGCTTCCAGGGCTGGGCTGGCAACAATCATCGCTTGGCTTTTAATACCAGCTTGCTTGCATTTACTGGCCATATCCTCCCCCAGCGTGCCACGTACAATCTGCTCTTCCCCCGGCCAACTGGCTTTGTGCACAATCAGCATCGGCGCATCATCCGACCACCCAGCTTCCTTTAAAGCCTGCTGCACGGGCACCACCAGGGTAATGGAAAGGAAGATACAGAGCGTTGAACCATGCCTGGCCAGATCGGCCAACTTTTCCCCATCTGGCATCGGTGTACGCCCCTCCATCCGGGTGAGCATGACCGTCTGGGTTACTTCAGGCAGCGTCAGGCTCTCCACCGCAGCGGCTGCTGAGGCAAAAGCGGAAGAGACACCGGGTACCACTTTAGACGCCACACCTGCGGCATCCAAGGGCTGCACCATCTCCACTAACGAGCCATAAAGGGAAGGATCACCCGTTTGTAATCGCACAACGGTTTTCCCTGGTCCGGCATGCTGAACAAGCCAATGGGTAATTTCCTCTAAGTTCATACCCTTAGAGTCTGCCACCTGACACTCAGGCTTACACCACTGCAATGCAGCCTGGGAGACCAGCGAGCCTGCATAAAGGATGGCATCAGCCTGTTCAACCAAGCCACGCCCTTTAACGGTAATCAGATCAGGATCACCAGGTCCTGCCCCAACAAACCAAACCAACCCAGAGGATGCATTCAAAGTTTCTTTTCCCATGATGGTTTAAACCTCCAAATCCGGCCGCAACAGTTGAGCTGCAGCTTGGGGGTTGGAGGGTAGATAAAGATGTAGATAACTGGCCGTCACTGAGCCCATACGGTAGACAAACTCACCTTTACGGGTTTTACGCTGGGGAACCCCCTGACAAAGAGGCTCCAGATCCATCTCCAATGCCGAGTGATGGAAGGTGTGCCCCCGTAGATTACCCTCAGGCAGTGTCACCTGCTGCATCCCCAGATTTACCCGCCCCTCTTGCATCCGTGCCCGACCGGGCAGAGCCCCAACCAACTTGCCTTTTTGACCTGTGTGATGGGTCAACTCTTCTAGCAAATAGAGCATACCACCACACTCAGCCAGCACCGGCTTATGTTCACCGACATGCGCACTTATGGCCACATGCATGGATCTATTCTCAGCAAGCGGCTCTAAACAGAGCTCAGGGTACCCCCCTGGCAGATAGAGAGCATCACACACA
Organism: Magnetococcus sp. PR-3; assembly: GCF_036689865.1. NCBI lineage: Bacteria > Pseudomonadati > Pseudomonadota > Magnetococcia > Magnetococcales > Magnetococcaceae > Magnetococcus > Magnetococcus organivorans. The sequence goes on along the minus strand of NZ_JBAHUQ010000004.1, from coordinate 148,003 downwards.
GGGAGCGTGTCATCGGACATAGGGGAGAAGAACAACAGCTCTGCCCCGAGCTGCTTGAGCAGATCCAAGTTGGCTTGATAAACAAAGCGGAAAGCACGGTCCCAAGCAATGGCAATACGCCAGCCCGACAACCATGTAGGTAACGCATCACGATGCGCAGCAGGTTCAAAAGCTACCGCAGGAGGAAGCGCCCCTAAAGCATGCCCTTCCAAACTCTTGGCCATACCCTCTAACCGCGCATCCAGATCGGCCACCTCTTCAGCCTGCACCAACCCTAAATGGCGACTGGGCAGCCCCCCCTCCTTCCAACGTGGCAGCGCACCTAAATAGGGCACGTCTGAGGGAATAGATTCTGCCACCATGGCTTCATGGGTACTACTGGCGATACGGTTGGCCACGATACCATGCAGGGGCAAAGCGGGATCATAGCGGCTTAACCCCAGGGCCAAGGCACCAAAGGTCTGTGCCATGGAGGCGGCTGAGAGCATCACCACCACCGGGACCTTAAAGGTTTTGGCCAGATCCGCTGGCGCCGGGTTGCCGTCAAACAATCCCATCGCCCCTTCAATAAGGATCAAATCTACCTCTGCGGCGGCACGGTAGAGCAGTGCTTTAACATGCTCCACATCCCCCATCCATAAATCCAGCTGATAGACCGGTTCGCCACTGGCCTGTTGGTGAATTTGCGGATCAAGAAAATCAGGACCAATTTTGAAAATACGTACCCGCCTACCCTGCTTTTGGTGGTAGCGCGCCAGTGCGGCTGTGGTGGCCGTTTTACCATCACCTGAGCTTCCACCAGCAATTAACAGCGCCGGGCAATGATGAAGGGTGGGCTCAAGCGGCATATAGCCGCCCCTCATTCAACACCACCCCACGGTTGGTTACTTGATCCAAAAAGCGGCGATCATGGGAAATCACCACCATCGCTTGGGGCAGACGGTTCAACATCTCTACCAGACGTGCTTCTGCCGTTTCATCCAAGGCATTGGTGGGTTCATCAAGCAGCAGCACATCAGGGTTCATGGCCAAGACCGTGCCCAGGGCGACCATACGCTTTTCACCACCAGAAAGATGATGGGTCACACGATCACCGTAGCTGGACATCTCCAACTGCGCCAACACATCTGCGACAATAGCTTCACTCTCCTGCGCACTTTTACCCAAATTTAAGGGACCAAAAGCGATATCCTCGGCAACCGTTGGAGAGAACAACTGATCATCGGCATCTTGAAACAGCAGTCCGGTACGTGCACGAACAGGCATAAACTCCGCTTCATTGCGCCTGGGCTGTCCGTAGGCTTGCACCTGACCTTTTTGGGGTAAAATCAAGCCCATCATCAGCTGAAACAGGGTGGTTTTGCCGCTACCATTCCCCCCCATCAAGGCAACCTGTTCCCCGCTAGAGAGCGTAAAGTCCGCCCCTGCCAGAACAGGGTGTTCAGCACGGTATTGATAGTGCAGGTCCTGTAGCTCGAACAGGGTATGACTCATAACCACTCAAACCCCACCAACAGAATAAGCACCCCAACAAAGCTGGCGCCAAACAGCACATCCCGATTTTTCATCTGCATGGGACTAAGCATATAAAAGCGTCCGGTGAAACCACGACATTTCATCGCAGCATGGATCCGCTCCGAGCGCTCCAAAGAGCGTACCAACAACATGCCGAACAGATAACCGAAGCTTCGCCATGTATGCCAATTGCTGCGGGGTTGAAAGCCTCGACACTTCATGGCGGTACGTAGGCGCCCATACTCCAGACGCAGGACTTCCAAATAGCGTGCGGTAAACAACAAGATCAGGACCAGTTTTTCAGGCACACCCAATCGGTGTAGAGCATGGCCCAGCTGGTGGGGCTCTTGGGTACCGACCAAGGCCAATAGAACTAGAATAACGCCAACGGCCTTCAGCCCAATTTCAATGGCTTGAAAAAGACCATCCCACGTTGCGGTCAATGGCCCCCAGCGAAACCACACCTCACCAGGTGCCGTAAATGGCAACATAATCAGCAGAAAAATGATAAAAAGATCGACACCTACGGTACGTTTTAAGGTGAGTTTTAACGGCAGCCGTGCCGCAAAAATGAGTGCGACACCCAGCCCCACACCCATAACAAGGGTCGAAAATTGGTGAGAGGAGACCAGCACAAAAGCAAACAGTACGGCACATGAAATACGTACTCGAGCATCAATACCATGCAGCCAGGAAGCATTTTTTAAGGCCGCCAGCCGGCTGTCTCCAACAGGTCCCAGGGCGTGACTCACGCTTTAGGCTCCTTACGACGGCTGCTCAACCACAAGGCTAAACCCACCAACCCCATGATATAGCCCAAGCCACCCAGGGCATCCTGCAGGCGTACTTTATTTTCATAGGCCAGCAGCTGCTTACGCAGGGGTTTAACCTGCTTGGCCACGGCTGTTTCAATCAGACGTTCCAACTGCTGCTGACCCACACCAGATATCAGCTCTTCATTATGGTGATGCGCATGAGGATCAGGCTGGGGTAGCTGAGTCGGCTGGATGATAACGGGGGAAGTGGCGGGGTTACCGGTTAACTGATCGGCCGGTAAAATTAACTTAACAATATGCCCGGCACCGGCATCCACATAAAAATGATGATCCATGACTTGCTTGGCTTGATAGGTAAAGATTCCCTCTTCGTTGGTCTGGGTTTTCCCCAGCACCTGGCCCTGATCATTTAAGATGGTAACCGTTGTACCCTGGACCATATCCCCACTGCTGAACCCCACCTCACCTTCAACGGCCATACCTTCCGCATAGACATCGGCCACCATATTATGTGCCCAGGCGGGGGTGTAGATAAAGCCCAAGCACATGAAGAGGAACAGACTGGTTTTAATCCAGTTTTTATGGGTAGAAACCTTGGCCACCCCTTCTGTAGATGGACGCAGTTTTAAATGGAACAGTTCTGGTTTTACCCGGCGTATCAACACCACCGCAGCGCCGGTCAACACCCCCTCCAATACCATGATGGGAAGATGCGCCCAAAAAACGGCTTTGGCGGTAATCGCAAAAGCGTTACCGCTTAAAAATAGAGAGAGTGCGACCATGAGCGTGGTGAATAAAATGGAGAGTGCGCCACCGGTTACGCCCCAGTAGAAGGCCTGTTTTTGACTCTGCACTGCGGCCAGTTGAGGACGTAGCGCTGCAGCCACCAGTACGGCAGGGAGGGCAATATTAACCACATTCACCCCCAGCACAATCAAACCACCAAAGCCAAAAAAGGCGGCTTGCAGGAGCAGACCAACCAATAAAGCAGGAAAAGCAGCCCACCCCAGCACCAAGCCCACCAAACCGTTAAGGATAAGGTGCACACTGGAAGGTCCAATGGGAACATGAATTAAAGACGCCAGGAAAAAAGCGGCACTAAGCAACCCAACCTGGGGGATATGGTCGGCATCCATCTTTTTTAAGCCCAAAGCGGTGCCACCTATGGCGACAACCCCACCCAAAGCCAAGATCGATGGAGCCAAAGCACCATCAACAATATGCATAACCCTACCCGCCTATTTCAGTTCTGATGCATAGATCCACAACACGGCATCCTGACTTAGTTCTTTTTTTTGGTACTGCTTGTCTGGCCCAACCCCCAATGCGGCAAACCCCCAGTGACCCGCACGGGGGATACCAAAGGTAAAGACGCCGTTGGCATCAGTTATCGCCACCAATGTGGCAGGGGGCGAGGTAATGCGGCTGGGGCCAAACCCATTACGCTGTAAGTCTGGCTGACCATTTATCCACTCCACTTCAACTTCGGCCCCAGCAACAGGCTGCCCCTGGCTCTGTACCATACCACTGAAGGTACTGCCCACAATGATATTGGTCGGCTTATTCAGCGGCACAATTTCGGTCTTCAGCCCCAATGGTTTTTCCCAGCCAGAGGGTATACCACCCTTATTAACAAAGGATTTGGTCCACTGCTGAATATAGATATCCTCACTCTTTTCATAATAGGGTGCCGGTACTAAAACAAACGGATAGTCCCCATTACGCTTGATCTTTACCTCAGCGGCATAGGCCCCATTATGGTTATCTGGTCCAGCCCAGGTGATGGGTCGCACACGATCCAGCAGATCAATCTGTTTACCCTTGTGCCGATAGTAAAACTGTTCGGGTTTGCCCATGCTCATGACATGGCCATTAGCCATGGGGTGCGCAAATACCAGCCGCATAGGCAGGCTTGCCACACGGCTTAGATTGACCTGTGGTGTATAGAGCAGCTGAAAATGGGCTTGCGCCCTTTCACTATAGAGCATGACTGCCGCAAACAGGAAAAAGAACCAACCAAGATTGGATAAAAACCGCATAACACCCATCCTTTAACGCGAAAAGGGGCAAAACTAGATAGGCTTAAACGATTTGGAAAAGGGGGGATGAGACAGAATACGTATAAAAGGACGTGTCATCACCGCTCCAAAGACGCGAGAGCCTGGACATACTGACCCTCTGTCTTGAGAGCCGTCCCCGGCAGGTCTTCGGACTTGAGAGCTTGGCGTTAATCGTCACCATTAACAACCAGCCTACCGTTGCGACTTCCCTTACTTCTTCAAGTAAAGTGTCTGGAGCCAAGGTCTAAGCCAAAGACCAGCCTCCCTGCAACCTTCGTTCTCTCTTACCGCTGCGCGACAGTCCTGGAGTTACACCAGGTTCCCTGTTACCACACCACCTACAGTGGTGTACCGGAGCAGACTATATATGGCATGCCACCCCTAAAAAAGCAAGCGGGCCTTTGTAAACACAAAGGCCCGCCTATTAACCACAAATTAATGCCGTTATTCCATCAAGTTCACTCCATCACCTCAAAAGCAACGGCCATGGCATCTCCAGGACCAACCTTCTGCCCCAGTCCAATAACCCCTTTACCAATGAGCTGGTGTTCATCCCGATGAACATGGAACACTTCACCCTGCTCCGTAATGACATATGTGCCATTGGTGCTTTGGTCAATGACCACAAAACGGTCCCTTTTAAACTCCAAACGACAGTGCAGCCGTGACGCCATATTATCCAAAACCCGCAGATCACTCTGTTTACCACGACCAAGGGTTAAGTTGGCATTACTGGGGCCCATTTCAATATTGGAGGCCCCATTACTGACCATCATTTTTTCAATCTTTGGCTCGGAGGCCATCGCCGAAGGCATACCACCCATGACCGTCAGGTCATCCTCCTCCCCCCAAGTAATCTCAAAAATTTCTAGCGGCTTAGCCTTACCTTTAACTGTCGTTGTGATAACCGGGCGACTATCCTCAGCAATATCAGGATCCAACAAGCCTAAGGTCTCACCAGTGGTGATAATTTGATCGGCTTTAGCTTGAGCAGCCATCCGCGCGGCAGTATTCACAGCGTCACCAAACACATCCACCCGCTGCCGTTCCATTTCACGGATAACTTCCCCAAAATGAAAACCAACCCGGATCTGCAGTGGGGTACCCAGTGCTTCGGCATTATTGGTGACATCCTCCTGCATTTGAATGGCCGCCTCAGCCGCTTCATCTGCACTGTTAAAGGTACACATCACCTCATCACCAATGGTCTTAACCACCTTGCCTTGGTGGACCTCAGTAATGGCTGTTAGTAATTCAATACAGCGAGATGTTACTTCCCGAGCCTTAGCATCCCCAAACAGTTCATAAAGTTTGGTACTGCCGGCAATATCGGCAAACATAATCGCCAAACGTGTCTTTTCTCTCATGGTTTCATACCTTGTGATGAAACAATCTTAATCTTCGGGCACAATGGCTAGGATTACCGTGACGTTATCCTTACCACCAGCCTGCTTTGCTAAATCGATCAGGACTTGCGCCTGTTCGTCCAGGTTTTCCGCATCAGTCTGCGCCATAATCATCGCCATAGCCGGTTCGGAAACCATACCGTGCAAGCCATCTGAGCAGATTAGCAGCACATCTCCAGGCCGAGGTTCAAACAGGGTAATATCTGGAGCCACCGACGCTGTCGGCCCCATTGCCTGGGTTAAGATGTTTTTGGAAGGGGCTTTGCCTTTGGAACCAAAAGCTTTCCACTGCTCATACATGGAGTGATCACGGGTCAGAGATTTCAACCCATCATCCCGGTAGAGATAAAGGCGGCTATCCCCTACATGGAATATAATAGCATTCTCACTGCTATCCGGCACCCACATCCCTACGACGGTTGCCCCCATACCTGTACCTTCATTGTAGCCACGCTCACGGTTCAATCGGTTTACCCGACTGTTGGCATAATTGACCGCTTCACGCATACAAAAGGCATTGGGGTCCGCCAGCTCATCCAGGGTTGGGCTGTCCTCATCATCCTCAACATCTGTAGATTTGTTGACACCAATGGGTTGGGTAGGATCCCCTCGATCATGAAGAAACTCATCCAATGAGTTAACCACCAGTTCACTGGCGACCTCGCCGGCATCGTGTCCCCCCATGCCATCGGATACCACCATCAATCCCAAACTAGGCTCAACCCTTAGATTATCTTCATTGAGTGTACGCACACATCCCACATCTGAGAGTCCGACACACAATATGTCTGGTCCGATCTGTTGCATTTTACCTGCTTTTCGTCCAGAGGAGTGGTCTATCACCTTCACCACTCAACGATTCCCCAAAAATTGGGAGCATTTGTTCTAAGCCAGTATAAAGAATTTTTTGTCTGTTTCCAGTAACCAGTGCTCTTAACGCAACAAAAAGTGACCAAAAAACTTTTTCAATCCTAACGTGATCTCTACACCGTTGTCACAAAGATTGTAATAAGTTGGCGACTTTTGGTAGAATCTCACACCCCAATGTACCCGTGTCATCCGTTGTCAGGCTGCCCTCAGACAGCCCTGTCTTGCGGATAACCCCAACCCAACCAGATAAGGGAAAGTAATGGCCCACCTGCCTTTCCGCCCACGCCGACTGCGTAAAACACCCGGCATCCGCGCCATGGTGCGTGAGAACCATTTGCAGCCAGCCGATCTTATTTATCCCATTTTTGTGGTTCCTGGACAAAATGTACGCAAGCCTGTGGTCTCCATGCCAGGTGTTGATCAAGTATCGGTGGATAACACCGTCAAACTTTGCCAACAAGCCTATGAGCTGGGGATTGGTGGGGTCATTCTATTTGGTATTCCCGATCATAAAGATGCGGCAGGCAGTGATAGCTTTGATGAACATGGCATTCTTCAACAGGCTATCCGTGCGGTTAAAGAGGCCGTCCCCGAGCTCTATTTGATCGCGGATCTATGCATGTGTGAATATACCGACCATGCCCACTGCGGTATTTTGGTTGATGGTGATGTGGACAATGACCGCACCTTGGGGGTACTCCAGCGTATTGCCGTGACCTACGCCGATGCTGGGATCGATATGGTCGCCCCATCGGGTATGATGGATGGTATGGTCAGCCATATTCGGGAAGGGCTGGATGCAAAGGGCTATACCGATATTCCCATTATGTCCTACGCCATTAAGTATGCCTCCGCCTTTTACGGACCGTTCCGGGATGCGGCGGAAAACACCCCAAGTTCAGGTGATCGTCGCGGCTACCAAATGGATCCAGCCAACCGTATGGAAGCCTTAAAAGAGGCGGAACAGGATGTCGCCGAAGGTGCGGATATCCTGATGGTCAAACCCGGCCTGCCCTATATGGATATTGTACGGGACCTGCGTAACCACACTAACCGTCCAACGGCTGTCTATAATGTGAGTGGCGAGTACGCCATGATCAAGGCGGCTGCAGCCAATGGCTGGGTTGATGAGCAAGGTACGGTACTAGAGATGTTGCTGGGCTTTAAACGGGCTGGCGCTGACCTTATTTTAACTTACCACGCGCTGGATGCTGCGGCGTGGATGAAAGAGTGACCCCATAACCCCCTAAATGGGACACCCCAAGGGAACCCGGTCTTCTGGCCGGGTTCCAACGTTTAAGGGGCTTCTCCCTCCCTACGATCAAACATGAGTAACCACGATGAGTAAATCCCGCGCGCTTGGCCTTCTTTCTGGCGGATTAGACAGTATACTGGCCACCAAACTGCTCATGGAGCAGGATATTGAAGTCCACTGTGTGAACTTCTACACCGGCTTTTGTGTTCAGGCCCATACCGGCTCGATCCGCACCAAAGAGGGGGATCCCCCCCCCAAGCACGATGCGTTGGCAGCGGCCCAGATCTTAGGGGTCAAACTGCATATTGTCGATATTTCTGAAGAGTATGTGGAGATTGTTACCAACCCCAAATTTGGCTATGGCAAGAACCTGAACCCCTGCATGGACTGTAAGATCTTTATGATCAAAAAAGCCTGGGAGCTTAAAGATAAGCTTGGCTTTGATTTTATCTTCACAGGTGAGGTTGTCGGCCAACGCCCCATGAGCCAGCGCAAAGACACCATGCCCGTTGTACCCCGTGAAGCGGGTGTAGAAGGATGGCTGGTACGTCCATTATCTGCCAAGCGCCTGCCAGAAACCGAGCCCGAAAAACTGGGCTTGGTCGACCGGGAACAGTTACTGGATTTTCATGGTCGCACCCGGAAACCACAAATGGCCCTGGCCAAAAAGTTTGACCTTACCGAGTATCCCTCCCCTGCTGGTGGCTGCTGCTTCCTAACCGACGAGAACTACTCCAACCGATTGCAGGACCTTTGGAACACCCGTGGTGAGAAGAAATACAGTATGGATGACATCATCCTGCTAAAAGCAGGCCGTCATTTGCGCCTCTCACCCACCTGTAAAATGGTCATTGGACGGGAACAGGCTGAGAACAACTTTTTGCAAGGCTTCCGCATGGGCCGCATTTTGATCCGGGCCAAAGGCATTCCTGGACCGGTCTCCCTACTAGAAGGCACCGTAAGCGACAGTGAAATTACCACCGCTTGCCGGGTCGCCGCCCGTTTTGGCAAGGGTAAAAACCGTGAGTCCGTTGAGATGATCGTTGAACAGAACGGTCAGGAGAGCATTCGCACAGTCGCCCCTATGCCCCCTGAAGATATTCCACAAGAGTGGTATATTGCCTAAAGAGTAAGGGTCCACACTCTACGCTGTGGACCCCTCTTTTTGGCAGCGACCTCATCTTGGGCCATACGTGATACAGGTTCCTACTCAACTTGCAGGCTTTTTTCTGCTAGAATCACACTTTACTTAAACGAACGTCGGCCCTTTCTCTACACAGATCAGAGCTTTTTGCGGTGTAAAGAGCGGGCGCTAAGACAAGGCCCTGGCCTGTCCTTTTGTTCGTATAAGGCATGACCTTGGAACCTCCTGCCTGTACTGGCATCCAAATAAGGCCATGCTTACCACATCACTATTCAAGGCCCCGGTTATGATGAGTCAAACTGCCCTGCAAAGTCTTCAACCCGAATCTACGGTTGATGCACGCAATCTGCTTTGCCCCATGCCTATTCTTAAAGCAGAAGCGGGTATTATGGATCTAAAACGGGGGGAGATTATGGCAATCCGTGCCACAGACCGGGGTATTGAAAAAGATCTACCCGCCTGGAGTGATGTCAACGGCCATCAATTCCTGGGTTTTATCGATGCACCTGGTGAAAAAATTGGTCTGGTACGCAAAGGTTAATTTCCTCTTCCCATATTAAAAAGTCTATTTTCCCATGCATATGCACAGCCCCTCTCCACACGGTCTTGAAGACACCCGCCACCGTGAAGCCGACCGATGTCTGCTCGTTGGTGTCGTCGTCAATCTACTTCTCTCCATCGCCAAAGTTATCGCTGGTATTTTAGGTCACTCTGCCGCCCTGGTCGCTGATGGTATCCACAGTGCCTCTGATCTGGTCTCAGATGGGGTTGTCTGGCTGGGTATGCGTATTGCCCGCCAGGATCCTGATGAGGAACACCCCTATGGTCATGGCCGTTTTGAGACACTGGCAACCCTCTTTATAGCGCTGGCTTTAGGAGCCGTTGCCGCAGGCATTGTGGCCGATGCCGTAGATCGTATTCACTGGGGGGATAGCAGTGGCGACCCCCTGCCCGTACCAGCCACCATTGCACTGGTCGCGGTGGTTATCTCCATTGCGGCCAAAGAGGGTCTCTTTCACTACACCCTAAAGGTGGGAGAAAAGCTTAACTTACGGGCCCTGATTGCCAATGCTTGGCACCACCGGAGTGATGCCGTCTCCTCCATCGCGGCCATGGTGGGTATTTTGGGGGCACAGATGGGCTGGCCAGTCATGGATCCCATTGCTGCCGTGGTGGTTGCGGCCATTCTCTTTAAAGTCTCCTATAGCTTTTTAGTCGAAGTTTTTAAAGAGATCACCGATGCCTCTTCTGCCGTGGATAAAGAGATTCAGCAGCAGATCAATCAGGTCATTGCCAACCATCCTGATGTCCGTTCCGCTCACCTGTTCAAAGCACGACGTGTGGGATCGGATGTTCGGGTGGATATTCATGTGGTGGTCAATGCAACCTTATCGGTCTCTGAAGGACACCAGATTGCCGAACAGATCCGTGTACGCCTGCTCAAAGAGGTAGATGCCGTCAAGGATGCGCTGGTGCATATTGACCCTGAGGATGATACCCAGGCAGAGATGCCCATCACCTACCCCAATCGGGATGAGGTACGCCATTGGGTAGAACCCATGGTGGCCAAACATGCCGCCTTTGCTGGGGTGGCTGGGGTTATGCTGCACTATACAGTGGATGGGATGATTTTGGATCTGGATCTTGAGCCAACCCCCCATCACGACATGGTGGATTTTAACCACGCCACCGATCAATTAAGTGCCGCTATCTTGGGTAATCCGGAGGGACAGATCATGGAGGTACGCTTTCACCTAGCCCTAAGCCAATACCGTGGTACAGACAACGGCTAATCCCATGAAAATTTGGTGTGCTATTTCAGGCCATGGCATGGGGCATGTGGGACAGGTCGCCCCCCTATTACGTGCGCTCGCCCACCTAAGCCCCACCCCCTTAAAGCTTCATATCCACTGTCAGGTCAGCCGCGCACGTTTAGCGCGTAAGCTGCATGGTCTAGTCTGGCAGCATGATGCCCGAGCAACAGATATTGGGTTGGTACAACACGACCCCATGGTACCCGATCTGCCAGCAACAGCCGCCATACTCAACCATAGCTGTACGCAGTGGGAGCCGCAGCTGGCTCAAGAGAGCACCCGCATTCAAGCCTTTCAACCTGACCTGATCCTGGCCGACATCCCCCCATTAACTCTGGCAGCAGGTAAGCGCCTGGGCATACCAACTGTGGCCCTATCCTCGTTAAGTTGGGATGCCATCTATCCAGACTATTTTGCGGATCACCCCAATCTATCCGAATGGTTGAACCGTTTGTATGGTGCCTATGCTGGGGCTGACCTGGCTCTATTACCCATCCCCCACATGGGCAAACGCCGCTTCCCCCATACCTTGGAAATTCCACCCATTTGGGAGCGGGGCACACCAAGAGAGCTGGCCTTAAGGCAGCGTTTGGGTATTGATCCAGGGGACCGGCGACCGGTTGTTCTGGTCAGCCTGGGTGGCATTCAATCTCAGGGCTTTCCCATACAGCCCCTGCTGCATGCCGATCACCTACATATTTTGGCTGACGTGCCAACCCTACCCTCCGCGCCCCATATACATGGGCTTAATCCTCTTAGACATTGGCCTTTTGCAGATATCATGGCCTCTGTTGATGGTGTGGTTGGCAAACCGGGCTATAACATGGCGGTGGAGAGCGTGGCCTATGCCCTGCCCTTTTTCTACAGTGCCCGCGGCCATTTTGCGGATGAACCGCCCATTCAGGATTGGCTACAGCAGTTTGGCCGTACACACGCCTATCCCTGGACAGCACTCCAGAATGGCGCATGGCTACAGGATTGGTCCCCCCTATATCACCAACCAAAGCCTGCCAAACCAGCCATGAATGGAGCTGAAGTTGGCGCGAGGGCGCTTTTATCCCGTTTTGGCACACAACGGTTATAAGCTCCCAAGCCCTACAAGCCAAAAAAAGGGCTGCTCCATCACACCCCCTCTCATCATTGGCACAGCAGGATCGGCTCTTCAGCCAACTCTCCATGCCCCACTTCCACACCACTTGGCACAGAATCTTTGGTAGCGCCTTTGGACGCCTCTTCAGACGCCATCCCCATCACCAAGGGAGTGCTCGATTTCACCCCCTTGGATCATTGCCACATCCANCCCCCTTGGGTCATTGCCACATCCAGCGACCATAAGCCAAAAAAAAGGGGATGCTCAATGGCATCCCCTTTAATCCTTGCTCCGTCAGGATCGGCTCTTCAGCCACCCCTTCATTCACCACTTCTACACCACTCGGCACGGGACTTTTGGCAGGCCCTTTGGACGCCTCTTCAGACGCCATCCCCATCATCAAGGGAGTGCTCTCGATTTCACCCCCTTGGATCATTGCCACATCCAGCAACCATAGGCCAAAAAAAAGGGGATGCTCAATGGCATCCCCTTTAATCCTTGGTCTGTCAGGATCGGCTATTATTCAGCCACCTCTTCATTCACCACTTCTACACCACGGGGCACGGGGCCTTTGGCAGGTCCTTTGGACTCCTCTTCAGACTCCATCCCCATCACATAGTTAACCACACGGTTCCGACCGGTGCGCTTGGCTTGGTATAGGGCAACATCCGCCAGCTTTGCCACCTCCCAGAAATCATCACCATCTTCTGGGAAGCTGGACAGACCAACCGATACCGTATTGGAGAGCACATGCCCACCAACCGGTGTACGCATGGCTTCAACAGCCGCACGGATCTTCTCGGCCACCACGTCACCAGCCCCGTCTTTATCCTCAGAGTTCTCCGTAATGAGGACCATAAACTCCTCGCCCCCATAACGGATAACCATATCGGAGGCACGCACTTGAGCGGTCGCGACCTTACCAAAGCCAATCAAGACTGCATCACCAGCATCATGACCATAAGTATCGTTCACACCTTTAAAGTGATCCAGATCCAACATCATGATACGAATGGAGTTCCCCTGACGCTTGGCGGTCGCCAACATGGTATCCAGATACTCCTCCAGGAAGCGACGGTTATGCAGACCGGTCATGGCATCCCGCAAGGCTGAATCCCGCAAGGTATCGAGCAAACGCTTAGCCTGAATAACCGGGGCCGCTTCACGCAGATAGACCTGAATAAAGGGGAGTTGATGACGGAAGAACTGCGCATGGCTACGCTCAACCACCAACTGGACCACCACACTGATGGTGCCAGAGTGAAGGATGGGAATACACATATGGGTCCAATCCCCATCCACCTCTTTGCTTGGGGAGAACATATTACATAAGCCCGGTGTATCCACCGCATCCACAACCCGGCCACCTGCACTACGGCGGGCACGGCATGCCTCTGCTTGGGCTAAGATCTGTAGATCACACCACCGGCATCCCGCTTTTAACTCACCATCCACCACCATGGTTTCAAGCTGATCTTTTTCAGTGAGCACCTCATAAATGCTATAGCGCTGGATCAAAAACTCATCGCGCAGCACATTACCGATGTGCTGATAAACCTCAATCGGGGTGCGATCCTCTTCAATGGTCTGTTTAAAGTGGGCAACATTAACCAGCGTATCCACCATATGCGTGGTGGTATCGAGAATATTCTTATGCCCTGTAGACTCATACTGAATCACCCGTGCGACATCACGGGTAAGATCCCCCAGGCTCTCCTGAAGGTGCATCATCATATCGTTTAGATCTTTGGCAATGGTGCCAATTTCATCTTCCCGCTCACTCTTAAGCTCAATACGGGCTGTGAAGTCGCCACCCTTGGCTTGGGAGACCACATTGCTCACCCCCTCTGCCGTGGTAACAATGGCACGGATCTGCCCACGCACCAGCAAAATGGTCACCCCAGCAAACAGCCCTAATGCCATGATCATGGCACTTACGGTGATCAAAGCTTGTGTCTTTTGGCTACCCAAAGAGATGGAGATGGTAACAGCCCCCAACACCGCCCCCGGCTTAACATCGTGGCAGGCCAAGCAGTTGGGGTTGCTCTCCTGGGTTGCGATATAAGGGATGGTCATACGAAAGACCGGCTCTTCCCCCTCTTCATTCAGATAGGTCTGTGCCTTACCGTGGCTGAGCACATCTTTCTCAATTTTATCCAGATCCCGTTCCTGGGTTAGTCCGTCACCAAACTGTTTAACAACAGGCTGGCCGCGCACCACCCGCGCATCACGAAGACCTTCAACAGCTGAGAGCCGCTGCAACATGCGCTCACGTTCTGTGATCACACCGTTAACCATAGCCTCGGTTAAGCTCACGCGAACGATCTCAGCTGCCGTTCGAGCATGCTCTTCAGCATTGGATAGCGAAAATTGACGGAAGGCATACAGACTAATAATCAGCAGCACAACTAAGAGAGCTGAAGAGAGTGCAATCGTAAATACTGTGGTTTTAGTGGTTAACTTCATAAAAATCCCCCGCCATACGGTGCCGCCATAGCACCGATGGACCCATCCATCTTTCAAAGATGTGTGAAATGATCGAGCTTGCGACTCAGATACAGGTACGCCCCCAGACCTGGGTTTTGCAGTAACAGCCCAATAAAAAATGGCTGCTTCAGCTCGCTTTTAGCTAGCCTGTCATTATGACAGGCTAGCCTGTTAGAACAAATCCTTTTTTTACCCCGATCAGTAAAATCTCATTTTGTTTCAAAAAAAAGGGGACGCTCGCCCCCATGACGGTGGCCTTCATCATTACTTAGAGACAGGTAAAGATGCTATTCGCCATTCCGTCGCAGATGATCTTGCGCCTGATCCCACAGCGTAATAAGCCGCTGGGCATCTTCTGCATGCAGTCGTTCGACCAGATAGCCATCAACCACACATATCTCTTCACCTTTGGCGGAAGCTTTACGCCACCCTTCCAGCACACGCCTGGCCCGTTGGATCTCTACTTGATCGGGCAAGAAAGCACGGTTAGCAGGCTGAACTTGGCTGGGGTGAACCAAGGTTTTTCCATCAAACCCCAGGCGCACCCCTTCTTGACATTGGGCGACAAAGCCCTCTTCGCCCTGGATATCAACATACACACCATCCAGGATCGCCACACCTGCAGCACGTGCGGCCAACACGCAGTGCTGTAGCGCGTAGGACATACCATCTCGCCCATCTGGGCCGGTACGCACGTGCAGTGCTTTGGCTAAGTCAGAGGTACCCATAATTAAACAGTTTACGCGGGGAGATTGGGCTATGGTTAGAGCATTGATCACCCCCAAGGGGGACTCCACCATAGGCCAGATACTCATGGGGCGTTTAATCTCATTCTTCTGCTCCCACTCCATCAGAAAATCCACCAAAATTTGCAGCTCATCTCGGTGGTTCACCTTTGGTACGGCGATGGCATCCGGCTGCCCGCCCAAGGTCGCTTCCAGATCTTCCCGCCACATGCTGGTGGCCATGGCATTAATGCGTACCACCGTTAAGGGGCTGCTTGCACGCTCCTCAGCCAAGGCCTCTCGGATAAAGCGCCGTGCCTCCCCTTTCATCTCCGGGGCGACGGAGTCCTCCAGATCAAAAATCAGAGCATCGGCACCAAGATCCGCAGATTTGGCCAACGCACGAGGGTTGGAACCTGGAACATAAAGAGTAGAGCGAAGCAGAACGGGGGCCGCATGTTTCATGGAGAACCTGTCATTTCTAATGAGCCTTCCCCACGCCGCTTAATAGAACGGAGGGAGAAACGCAGAGATAAATGCCTATAGACTCCCTATTCGGCTGCAAACAGGTTAGAATCAAGCCATTTTCGACTTTGACCCCAAAGGATTCCAGCGTATGCCACGCCGCCCATCCGGCAACAAACGACTCTCCGACCAGCAAAAACGGCGTATTGAGGCCATTCGTGAACGACGCATGGCACGTAAACAGGCTAAAAATGCAGAGGCTGCTGCTCAGCATGAAGAACAGGGGTTAGGGGAACCGAGGGAAGGCTTGGTGGTTGCCCACTACGGGCTTAACGTCGCAGTTGCCAGTCGAGATCTACCAGAGTACCGCTGCGCGGTGCGTGAGACCCTACCGGAAAATCCTGTCTGTGGGGATCGCGTGATGTGGCGTGCGGGCCAAAATGAGCAAGGGGTGATTGAAGCAATTCAACCACGCCACAATGTTCTACGCCGTCCGGGTCCTTACAATCGTCTGCAAACCCTGGCAGCCAACCTGGATCGTTTACTGGTCACAACATCGGCCATACAGTTCAACCCCTTCTTGGTTGACCGTTATCTGGTTGCCGCTTCAGCCGCCAACATAGAGCCCATTATTATTCTTAATAAAATGGACCTGATTGGTGAAGATGAGGCTCTGGATGATCTGGCTGAACTGCTGGCTCCCTACCAAGAGATGGCGTATGAAATTGTGCCTGTCTCTGCCACCAGTGGCCAGGGTATGGGAGAGCTGGATGATATTCTCTCTTCAGGCTTATCCGCCTTTGTTGGTCAATCTGGTGTGGGTAAATCATCTTTAGCCGCCCACTGGATTGAAGACGAATCTCTACGCATTGGAGAGGTCAATGCCCACACAGGCAAAGGGCGCCACACCACAACAGTGGCCCACCTTTATATGCTAGAGAGTGGCATGGGGGGTATTATTGACTCACCCGGCGTACGGGCCTTTGGGCTGCATGGCCTACAAGCGGATGAGGTTATCTTACATTTTCGGGATCTTGCGCCCTTGGCTCAACAGTGTCATTTCAACGACTGCAAACATGAACAAGAGCCTGGATGTGCGGTATTGGAAGCGGTGGAAAATGAGATTGCCGATGCCATCCGTTTAGAGAGCTATCACCGTATTTTGGATGGCATGCTCGAAGAGAGTGATTAAGTAAAACAGTGTGCTCAGCAAAAGCTCAGCCCGCACTCTCTTCGGCAAACTGATGGAGGGTCTCGCAGGCTGGGCGGTAGATGCCTCTTACCACCACATCCCCTTTAACATCCAAGCGGGCAATACCAATCGCGCGGAAGCCTTTACCATCCATACTACCCATACTGACCCCAACCCGAAGGGCATATGAGCCCGGTTTTAGGCGCAGATCACGCCAAGCCAGTTTAAAATGGTGCAGGCCGGGTTCCAACTGGTCAAAGTGGAAATTCTCCCAAATGACATTCAGGGCATCCACATTTTCCATCACCACGTTCACCGTGGCTTTATCAACAGGCTGACGCACCTTAAGGGTCAGGTTCAGGATAGCATCCTCCCCCTGACCAATCAGCAGCCCGCCATCTTCTTCCCCTTCAAAAGCAGCATCCTCTAACGAGATCCCGATGTAATCAAACATCGCCCGTCCACCGGATACATTCTTGTGGATACGCTTTTGAATAACCTCTTCATAAACCGCGACCCCCTCTTCTGTGGGTCCAACATAGAGCGCTTCACCCTGATCCAGCACCAGCACCCGATCACACATACGGCGAATACGGTTCATGTTGTGGGAAACAAACAAGGTACATTTGCCGCGCCCACGTAGCTCTTCAAGATAGCGCAGGCATTTGTTATGAAAGCTCAGATCCCCCACGGCCATCACTTCATCCATGAGCAGGATATCGGCATCCACATTAACCCCAACGCCAAATCCTAAACGCACCATCATACCGCTGGAGTACATGCGGACAGGACGATCCAACCAGAAATCCAGTTCACAAAAATCTTCAATCGCCGCCATGCGGGACTGGATTTGTGCCGGTGTTAAGCCCAGCACGGCTCCCAACAGATGAATATTCTCGCGCCCTGTCAACTCCATATGAACACCGGCATTCAGCTCAATCATCGGGAAGATTGAACCCGCCACGGAGACATTACCATAGGTCGGTGGTGTGACACCGGAGAGCACTTTAAGCAGCGTGGACTTACCCGAACCATTACGCCCGATGATGCCGAAGGTTTCCCCTTCATGCACCTCAAAATTAATGTCTTTCAAAGCCCAAGGGTAGCGTTGATCCACCATCTCTGCATCGGGGCCATGGCGCATTTTATGCCATGCCCGGCGCATATTGGGAATTAGGGGCAAACCGTAGCGCTTCGTGAGCGCCTCTACCTTAACAACCGCGTCGTCAGCCATAATTACAACACATCGGCAAAGTATTGAGAGACACTACGGAAGAGTGGCCAGGCGATAAGCCAAATGCCAGCCGTCACAGCAGCAGAAAGCCCCAGCAAGGAAAGATCTGGAGACTGGTTATAGATCAACACAGAACGGAAACCATCAATCAACCCCACCATGGGGTTAAACTCATAGACCAAACGCCACCGTTCAGGCACCGCGCTCGAGGCATACATGACCGGGGTAACCAACAACCAAAACTGCATTAAAAAGGGGATGGCAAAAATAATATCCCGTTTAAAAGTACCAATCGCAGCCAACCCTAAGCCCAGGCCCAAGGCCAATAGGCTGGTCATTAAGACCAACACCGGCAACCATAACAAATGGATGGTAAAGGGGATCTCATACCAGATCAGCATTCCAAAAAGAATGGTCGAAGCGATCAGCAGATCCACCATAGAGGTGACCACAGAGGCGATAGGAAAAATCTCTCTGGGGACAGCTATTTTTTTAAGAATGGCCCCATTGCTATAAACACTGGGCGCACTGCGAGAAAGGGCATTGGAGAAGAAGGTCCAGGGCACCAACGCACTAAACGTAAACAGGGCATAGGGCACCCCATCACTGGGAATGGCCAAAACACCTTTTAAAAAGGAAAAGACCACCATATAGGCCAAAGGCTGTAAAAAGGCCCAAGCAGGCCCCAGCAAAGAGCGCCGATACTGCCCTTTAAACTCACGCACCACAAGCGCAAGGGTCAGACTCCAGATATGGCTTTGACGTTGTGTTTTGGTTGAGTCCAGCCGTCGATACTGCCCCGCAGCACGTTCCATCCATGCCATCCCATGGTTACTTGTGGAGACTTGATAGTCTAAGCTCGACAGCAGACATAAAGCCTGACATGCCTAGGGAGGCAAAGTACCATGTTGCCGGAAACAAGCACAACCAACCTTCCATGGCTCAGATGGGTTTATCGCCCTTTATCCTTGGTTAAGCTCAATGGGAATGGTACGTCCAGACTGGGTCGCCGGACCATTGGGGTCACGGTGACAATATTTATAACACTTAACACAACCCG
The DNA here is from genome assembly GCF_036689865.1 of Magnetococcus sp. PR-3. Classification (NCBI taxonomy): domain Bacteria; kingdom Pseudomonadati; phylum Pseudomonadota; class Magnetococcia; order Magnetococcales; family Magnetococcaceae; genus Magnetococcus; species Magnetococcus organivorans. Next base: position 128,910 of record NZ_JBAHUQ010000004.1, on the reverse strand, counting down.
GATCGGGTAACTGCCCCTCAATGACCCGCTTACGATACTCAACCACAATATCGTTGTTCCAGAAGTCAATCAGGTTATCGTACTCAAAGATATCACCCAGGGTCCAAAGCTTACCCAAAACCACCGCATTGCACTGACTGGGAATAACATTACCCCGCCAACGATCTTTCTCCAGATGTTTGCTGGGAATAACCTGAAAGCGGTTCCAAAAATTCATGCAGCTCTCTTCACCGGGGGTACTCATGCGATCCCACGGCTTAGGCACGGTGACCTCAATACCCAGCTCATCACCCAACGCTTTCAGACGTTGCAGGGCTTCGGTAATATGGTCGTCACCTTCTAGGTAGATGTTATTTTCAGCGGTAAAGTCGTTGAAGTTGTGGGGGACCAGGTTCACCACCTCTTGGTTGAACTTAATACCACGACCGTGGAGCTCACGCAGAAGATCTTCCAACCCCTCCCAGCAACTACGGGTCAAAATATTATGGACCCGGAAAGAGATGTCACTCTCTTTACAGATGCGCTCCATGCAGTCCAGCAGATAGTCAAAGTCTGACCCTACTTTAATGGCGTTGTGCTGATTGCGTGGAAAAATATCGGTGGTGATATACTCGACATACTGTTTACGGTCGAGAATTTCATCCACAAATTTTTTGCGGTCAAACAGCTTGGGCACAAAATCGGTCTGGATGCTGACACTGCCATACAGCTCAATAATGTAATCGAGCATGGGTAGGATATCTTTATGTAAAAAAGGCTCCCCAGCCGCCGCCACATGAACATGGGGCACACCGGCCTCTTTACACATATCAACGATACGTTTGAAGTCGTCCCACTCCATATCGTAGTTCATTTTATATTGATGGCTTGCCACCTCATCCTCACCACAGTCGGGACTGTGGGAGACACAAAACTGGCATTTAAAGGTGCATTTACCATTAATTCCCAACGTCACAAACTTGGGGGGGTAGTCCACAATCGCCACTTTGCCATCATAAAGATCATGCAGATCTGCAACTTTTTGGCGGTGCCGCACCAGTTTTTGTCGCTCCAGATATTTTGAGACAGCTGAAAGCTTGTCCTCACTGGCCATGACAGTTGTTACAAATTTATGCGCCTCATAATAGGCGTGACGCAGTGATTGCATTGCGGTTTCCATTTCAAAGTACGGTTTTTTTAACCGGGTCAAAGAACCTCTAACTGCCCTGAAGTTCTAGCGACCCTACAAACCATGGAGATGGTTCAAGGGGCAGCTTTTTCACATTTTATGCCTAAAGCCAACCGTTCAGAAGAAGCCTATGCACAAACGAATCCATTGTACACATCCTCTCTTCTTTAGGGTACTAAGGTAGTCTTGTATATGACCCCCACCAGCACCAAAAAGTTGCGCAAATCCCATCATCCACCGTGAGCAGACACCGCACAGCTGAAGAGAGACCCGCCCCCATCTGCTGGCAGAACTCTGCCTAAGCCCCCTAAAGAGCTGTTTGCACAACGTGTGGCTAAAACGATCGACAACCGCTATAATAGTCCGGTTTTTGTCTTGTTGGAATAGAACCCTCATAGATTGGGTTTAAACTTCTGGAGTGCTCCATGCGCATTATTCCCGCCATTGATCTGAAAGATGGTCAGTGTGTTCGTCTCTTCAAAGGAGACATGGATAAAGATACTGTCTACTCGGACAACCCTGGCCAGACCGCCAAGCAGTGGGCTGATCAAGGCGCTGAGCGGATGCATGTGGTGGATTTAAATGGTGCCTTTGCCGGAGAACCGGTCAATGCCGATGCCATTGCTGCCATCCGCCAGTCCATTGATATCCCCATGCAGCTTGGGGGAGGCATTCGTAATCTGGAGACCATCCAGAAGCTGTTTAATCTGGGGGTCAATTTTGCCATTTTAGGGTCTGTTGCTGCCCGCGATCCTGACCTTGTTTTCCGTGCCTGTGAAAAATTTCCAGGGCAGATCTCGGTAGGGATTGATGCCCGCGACGGAAAAGTGGCCGTCGAAGGCTGGGCTGAGACCACCGATCTTGAGGCCGTAGATCTGGCCAAAAAGTTTGAAGATGCCGGTGTGGCTGAAATTATCTTCACCGACATTGCCCGAGATGGCACCCTAACCGGGCCCAATGTCCCAGCAACCCGCAACATGGCAGAATCGGCCTCCATTCCGGTTATTGCCTCAGGCGGTGTTTCGGCCATTAAGGATATCCAAGACCTGCTGGAGAACGCAGGCCCCTACCCCAACGGCAACCGTATTTCTGGTGTCATTACAGGTAAAGCGATCTACGATGGCCGCCTTGATCTGGCCTCTGCCATTGCACTGAGCCGTAACTGGGGAGCCTAAGACCATGATGACCAAACGCATCATTCCTTGCTTGGACGTCAAAGAAGGCCGAGTGGTCAAAGGTGTGCAGTTTGAAGGACTGGTTGATGCAGGTGATCCTGTTGAAGCCGCCAAGCGGTATGATGAAGAGGGGGCCGATGAGCTCACCTTTTTGGACATTACAGCGACCCATGAAAACCGGGGGATTATGGAAGATGTGGTACGCCGTACCGCTGAACAGGTCTTTATCCCCCTAACCGTTGGTGGCGGCATGCGTACCAACGACGATATTCGCCGTATGTTGGTGGCGGGCGCGGACAAATGCTCCATCAACTCAGCCGCGGTCAACCGTCCTGAGTTTGTTCGTGAAGCCGCTGAGCAGTTTGGTTCACAGTGCGTCGTTGTGGCCATTGATGCCAAGTGTGTTGAGCACGACGCCAGTGGCACTCCCGTACGCTGGGAGATCTTTACCCACGGTGGACGCAAACCAACGGGCATTGATGCCCTAGAGTGGGCGGACCGGATGGAATCTTACGGAAGCGGAGAAATTCTGCTGACCTCCATGGATAAAGATGGCACCAAAAGCGGCTATGCTTTGGAGTTAACCCGGGCCATTTCCGACGCGGTGTCCATACCGGTCATCGCTTCAGGTGGCGTAGGGGAACCCAAACACCTTCTTGAGGGTTTGCGTGAAGGGGGGGCGGATGCAGTCTTAGCCGCTTCCATTTTCCATTTCCGGGAATACACCATCCCCCAAGTAAAGCAGTATCTGCGGGAACAACATGTGGCTGTACGCCTCTAAAATCATCTATTCAGCAACTTTTACCCATTCATGGGATTTTTTTGATGGAAAATCTACCCGATCTGGCTACGCTGACATATAACGATCAGGGACTCATCCCCGCCATTGCCCAACAGCATGACACGGGTGAGGTGTTGATGATGGCCTGGATGAACGAAATCTCCCTTAAGGAAACCCTTGAAACGGGTGTCGCCTGTTACTGGTCACGTAGCCGTGGCAAGTTCTGGCGTAAGGGGGAAAGTTCTGGGCAGGTGCAGACGGTCAAATCCGTACGCCTGGATTGTGATAAGGACACCATTCTATTATTGGTGGATCAAAAAGGGGTGGCATGCCATACAGGACGCCACAACTGCTTCTATTTAGAGGCCCAAGAGGGTGAATGGGTGACCATCACCGACCCTGAGATTGACCCTGAGGAGCTGTACGGAAAATGAACGATCTAAGCCCCCCCGCAGCAGCAACAGATATGTTGGAGCAGGTCTATCAGGTTATCCAACAACGTAAAGCGGCTTCGGACCCTCAATCTTCCTATGTTGCCAAACTTTTTCATAAGGGTGATGACGCCATTCTGAAGAAGGTTGGGGAAGAGGCCACTGAGCTGGTCTTAGCGATTAAAGGTCGAGCGGACCGGGGTGAGGTAGCCCATGAGGCCGCGGATCTCATCTTCCATATGCTGGTTGGACTGGCCATTATGGATATTGAGCCGAAAGAGGTCATGTCGGTTCTTGAAGATCGCTTTGGTAAGACCGGCCTAACCCGCAATCAAGCCCCTGCGGTTGAGTTGGAGCCGAGCCGTCGCCAATTTGAACGACGGGAGCATGCCAAGACCATTCACATGGTCTTCACCACAGGCTTGACCTTGGGCGGCATAACCAAGGATATCAGTTTAGACGGCATGCAAATGACCGTTGACCACAAAGAAAAAGTTAAACTGCTGGGGGAAAAAGGGTTCTTTGAACTCTCGGTTCAGAACAAAGCCACTCACAATGCCAATAATTTACTGGTTGGCTTAGAGATCCCCACCACATTGGATAATAACCCCCTCATGGCCACGGGTGGGCAGTCGATCCGCACCTACCGTTTTGAGTTTGAGGTTGTTCGGGTCACAGAAGATGGTATTGGCCTGCGCATCATTGGGGATAAAGGCATGTTCAGCTTTGCGTTAGCCAACGAAGTGTTTAACGATATTATGTAAGGGTTGGATAATTGGCCCCCTGCCCAAACAGGGGGCCTACTTCACCCCCCCCCCCCCCGCCTACCGACCTATCTAGACACTATCCCAGCAAGCCATAGAGACAACACACCCAGCCTTAAACCCTGAATAGACGCGCCACAAACAGGACAAACCGTTTGCTATCTCTCATTCAGGCGCTATCTTAGTTCTGGTCTGTATTTATACTGTATTTGCACTGCCAGGAGCCCTGACATGTCCGCTGATTGCCTTTTCTGTAAAATCATAGCTGGTGATATCCCCTGCACCAAAGTCTACGAAGATGAGCTTGTATTGGCTTTTAGAGATATCAACCCACAAGCTCCAGAACATGTCCTGGTTATTCCCAAAGCACACATTGCAACCCTGGATGATGTGCAAGAAGATCAACGTGACATCATGGGTCACCTTTTGGAACGTACCGCACATATTGCCCGGGAGATTGGTGTGGCGGAAAAGGGGTATCGAACCTTGATTAATACCCGCAGCCATGGTGGTCAAGAGGTCTACCATATTCACGTGCATATACTCGGCGGCAAACCCATGGGACCCATGGTCTGCAACAAATAAGTACAGCCCCAGAAAGCGCCATGTTTTACTCGCTTCTTTTCAATGGGTTAGCGATTATGTCCAATTTTTGGCATTTTTCAGTTGACCAAAGGGTGTGACCTTTCTATATTTGTGGGCCTCGACGCTATGCGCTCGTAGCTCAGCTGGATAGAGTACCTGGCTACGAACCAGGTGGTCGGAGGTTCGAATCCTTCCGAGCGCGCCATTTAGTCGATTCAAAAGCCTGAGAGATTTTTATCTCTCAGGCTTTTTTTATATCCTGCGCTCTACCCAGCCTGTTGCCCCCTAGACAATCATGACCCCCCACCCACTGACACGTCTCACACAGACCGGCAGATCATGGATCCATGGCTGCTCTAACCTAGTTTACCGCCAGCTTCCACACCCCGAAACAAAAGAGGAGGCCAGATAGGCCCCCTCTTGCTTAAACATCTCCGCAAAGACCGTGGGGTCAGCGTATCCCTTTTTGCTGGAAGAAGGCTTTATACGCCATATCTTCATGGATAATATGCTTGATCAACCACTCTTCCAAATAGGCGATGACCTCTTTACTGAGGTTGATATTGGCCCCTTTTGCCAGCTCCTCACGCTTTTTCGTGACATACTGCTTAAAGGTCTCATGACTTCTGATATGGGCAACCCTGTCTGGGTAGCCATACTGCTCAAACAGACGCTCTTCACGCTGGAAGTGTACCACCCCATAGTTAATGAGCCCTTCCACCAACTCATCCATGATCTGGCTGCTGGAGCCGGTTACCATGGCTGCATGAAGCTGGTTAATCAACTCCACCAAGCGTTTATGGTCCCCATCAATGGACTCAAAACCGGTTTCATAACTACTTTTCCAGCGGATTTTTGGTTCCACCGAATTGGCATCGGTCTCACTGCCCATATAGAGCTGATTTAGTTGCTCAAACAGTGTATTGCGTAGCTCTTGGTAGAACCGCATAGCATCTTCAATACCTTGCTCTTCACCGTTAGGAATCAATTGAATAATATCCTGCCCGGTTTTGTGCAACTGCTCAGCAGTGGTCTCCATTTTAAGAAAGAGAGGAAGTGTCTGCATCTCTTGCGGTGCATCTTTGCGCAACTGTTCGAGCACAGGCTGGCTGGCACCACTGGCCAGATCACCGACCTCAACCACATCCCGCAAAGCCGCAGCCTGATTAACCCGCCCCATAACATGAAGTATGGCCTCTTTAATACCCCGCACATCAAAGGGCTCAGGCCCAACATCCATACGCGACTGCGCAGCATACAGCGCCTCACTGATGCCTGCAGCCACCTCACTAAGCGCATTAAACTGCTGCACAGATCCACGCATGGCACTAACCACATGCATGGATTCCACAACCCGCTCTTTAACGATATTAGAAGCATCGGCTGTGGTTTGAGCCGCATTTTGGATAGAGTGCGTTGAAGTTGTGGCACTTTGTGCCTGCTGCTCCATGGCATGGGTTGCCTGGGCGATACCTTCTGTGGTCATAGCAATCTGTTGTGTACCACTGGCGGCTTCCGCAGCTGCACGGGCCACATCACCTGCAGCCGCACTTAACTCCTGGGCATTTCGTGCAACCTCTCCAGCAACATGGGAAACCTGCTGGGTTGCCTTGGCAATATCATTGGCAGCATGCCCTTGCTCGTCGACCGCTTGGTTGATATCACTGTTGGCTGTGGCAATACGGTCCACCACTTCTTGAATATTTTTTGTGCTACTCTCCGCTTTATCGGTGAGGGTACGCATGGTATCAATTTGGTGCCAAATGGTCTCTGTTGCATCAGCCGTTTGACTGGCCAGCTCCTTCACCTCATTGGCCACCACCGCAAAACCTTTACCCGCATCACCCGCACCTGCAGCTTCAATAGATGCATTCAAGGCCAGCATGTTGGTCTGCTCAGCAATGGAGTTAATCACCTCCACCACCTTAGAAATCTCACGGGCTGAACCGGCCAGCTGCCCCATAACCTCAGCAGAATCCTGAGCAAGTATGTTCCCCTGTTCAGACTCCATCGCAGCAGCCTGACAGCGCTGGCGTACATCTTTTAAAGAAGATTGAAGTTCAGACACCGCCTTGGAAACATGGTCAACCGAACCATGAACCTGGGTCATCTGGTTGTTCACATCTTCCACATTGGCCAACATCTCTTCCGCTGCACCAGCCATGGTGTTTACATTGCTATTGGCCTCTTCTACACCATTGGTGATGGTATCGACACCACCACTTACTTCTTGGATTGCGGTAAACAGCGTATCCAAGTTGCTCACTGTCTCGGATACATAAGCCTGAATTCCATCAATCTCACCACTTAGGCTGCGATTTTTTTCATCCACCTGTTCCGTGGTGCTGTTTAAATCTTTATTGTTTTCACCCAACCCCGCACGCAAACCAAGAATTTCACCCACAAAGGAGTTGATATTGGCCGCTTGCAGATTGATCATGCGGATATTTTCACATAACGTATTGGCCAGCCTGTTCACGCTAACAGCCATCTGCCCAATTTCATCACGCCGATCATCCATACGACAACGAATGACAAGATCCCCTTCAGACATCTGCTTAAGGGTCCCCATAATTTTTACCACCGGTACCGTGATCGTTCGGGAAATCAGGAACCCTAAGATCAAGACCAGCAGAACAGCCACCGTGGAGACCATACCTACACCATATTTAAACTCGGTCACCTCATCAGCCACAAAGGTGAGCAGTTCATTGGTCTCTTTACGCTGATCATTCAAAAATGGTTCGAGCTTACCTTGTAAAATCTCAATCTGCTCATCAAATCCGCCCATCATCTGGTTACCTACTGGCGGCCCCCCATCGATATAACCTTGGGCCATCGTTTTTCCGGCGATATACCATGCTTTAAAAGAGGTACGCAGCTTTTTAACTTCTGCCACTTTTGCGGACTGCTTACGCGCTTGAAAGAATTTTTCAAACGTTGTGAGATGCTTCAAAACGCTTTGATAGTAATTTTCAGCCTCGCCAAAACCATCATCAAACCCTTCGGCCCCACGGGTTGCCGAAATATCGGTCAGCCACTGCTGTACCTGGACAATCTCCAGTTCCAACTGGCCGGCCAACAGCGCCATACGCACACTGGTATTTTGGGCATAGCGGGCTTTATCCGCAACATCAGAGCTAACCACAAAGCTCCAAATCCCCACACCGATCATCAAAACCACCGGCACCATAAAGCCGATGGTAATTTTCAACGAAACTTTTAAATGCTTCATCTTTATTCCCAGCCCCTAAATGTATGACAGGCAAATCTACTGTTTTGGGCTTAATGCCCTCAGGGAAGCATGAACGCCCCCCTGTACACTCTCCCTCATTTAACCCATATCAACAAGCATGGGTTGTTCCAAAAGTGGCACTTTGTCAACATTTGCAGGATTTTGAGGGAACTTTTCACAAGAAGCAGGAATACCGATCAAATTACGCCTAAAATTTAAGCACTTTATCCATAAAACCCAAACCAAATTAGATGAGTTCCAGATCCATGATTAACCGTTGCAGGTCACGGGCACATTCTAATTTTTGGTCATAGGCCAGCTCGGTATCTTGCAAGGTATGCAACCCCTGCTGCACGGTTAGGTAGTCTTTTAAAAACTGGCTTTCCTCTGCATCCGGCTGGGGCATCGCCTGGATCTCTGCATGTCGCTCGGCGAGCTCGGCAAAACTGGCTTGCAGTCCATTGAAAATACGTTGATGAAAATCATCGGCCTCACGACCTGCGGGGCAGGCATCAAAGGCATCATGTTTGGTCGTCATAATCGTTTTTTGTCCTTATTGATCAGGTTCATCCCACCATCTTTTGAAAGAGCACACCCATGCCTGTTGACCTGCTCTCAGGGCAGAGATCAGGGGTTATTCCCCCCAGTGGCGCCACCCTGCACGATACCGATCCAGTACAACAGGCCGATCCAGGGTTGAGATCGTCAAACCACCAGGATCGGCCACATCTGCACCAAACAAAAAAAGGCCGGGTAGCATTTCTTGCCGGATGTGACGTAAACCTACTGGCAAAACAAACCGATGCGTTTTCAACTCAGCTCGGCTGGCCATCACAAAGCCCCAATCACCAAACGAGGGCACCAACAGATGATAGGCCCGTGCTTGAGCAAAGAGATCTGCCACCGTGTTCCGGGTGGTCCAAAACGCTTGGCGGGCATGGAAAGGGCTGGTGGCCTGGGTAACAAACACACCATCTGGTGCCAGGTTACCACGCACTAACCGATAGAATTCACGGCTATAAAGACGGGCTGTTTCGGTATTATTAGGGTCTGGCAAATCGGCCACAATCAGATCATACAGCGCACCTTTTGCCTGTAAAAAACTCATGGCATCCCCCACCACCACTTTCACACGGGGGTCTTTGGTCAAACTTTGCTGGTTGAGCTGTTGAATATAGGGATTATGAGCCGCCAGCTGCAAAACCCGATCATCCAGATCAACCAAGGTGATGCGGTCAATAAAATCATACCGCAACAGTTCCCGTACGGCCAAACCGTCCCCGCCCCCTAAGACTAACACCTTCAAAGGCTGCTTGGGCTGAGCAGAACGGGCATAGGCCATGGGCAGGTGGATCAACGCCTCATGGTAGCGAAATTCGTCAATACTGGAAAATTGCAGCGCGCCGTTGAGGTAAAGGCGGAGATCATCCCGATTTTTGGTCAGAACAACCTCTTGATACTTGGTGCGCTCAGTATGGATAATCCGGTCACTATAGACACTCTGGTTCCACTGTTCGAGCAGCAGATGGGCAAACCCCAACCCTGCGACAATACTCAGTGTAATCGCCCAAGCGGCGAGGTGGTACCCCCTGGTTTGCAAGCCGTGTACGCGGGTTTTAAACCGCCACAGCAGCAGCACCGCAATGGACATATTAACCAGCCCAAAGAAGAGCCCACTACGAAAAATACCAAAGAGAGGCAGCAACAAAAGAGGAAAGGCAACCGTCGCAACCAGTGCCCCCAGATAATCCAGTGACAGCACATGGGCAATGCTGACCCGTAACGAATCATACCCTTCTAAAATCCGAGTTAAGAGGGGGACCTCCAGGCCAATAAGAAAACCCACGATCAAGGTCAATAGCACATAAACAGGTAAAAATAAGAGCGGCTGGGTAAAGGCTAAATAGAGCAGAGGCACACAGAAGCCCCCTACCAGACCCAGCAGAATCTCTGCAACAATCAATTTTTTTAGAAGATCACGACGAATATATTTAGAGAGGTAGGCACCAGCCCCCATAGAGGCCATATAGAGCCCGATGGTCAGCGAGAAATAGCGGATGCTATCCCCCAAAAAATAGACCACGGTTGTGGCAATAAGCAGCTCATAGATAATCGAGCAAAGACCTGCCGTAAACACAGCATAGATCAGGGTTGCCACATCCAGGGAGTGGCCTTGCTTGGTCTCAGGCACAGTGGTCTTTTCCATCACGCAATCGCATCCAAAGTGGGGCACCCCCATCACCCTACAGCCACTGTAGTCAGATCAGCTCTGTCTATGTGAGAGAGGTGGCAGGGCTTAGTATGACCGACATGGGGCAGATGGTGCCTATACCACCACCGATGGGGAACCCTGAACCACCCCAGGGCGTTATAAGCACCGTATTAAGGGCACTGACTTAAGATTGAAACCAAGCCTTGTCGATTGATTCAATAGATCCATGCACCCATGACACCACGGTAGAACAGCCACAAACCTTGCAGGCCCATTGCATCTGTTCATCAATAGCCCACACCTTGAGCAAACAGAAGGAGGCACGCCCCCCAGTCCGCCGCTTAAGGGTTATTTACCACCCCGTAAGCCACGGCCACTGGTACGTGCGCCATTAATACTCCCTGTACGCACATTGCCCCCACTACCCCAGCTGGTGCCTGTCCCCCGATGACCAAAGATGGAACCCCCAACACCAGAATAGTGGCGATAATGGCCGCCATAACCACTGTAACCATAGCCACGACTTGCCGAAGGTAGAAGCACCGCCCAGACCACCAAAACAACAGCACCCAAAGCCAACATTGCTTTTAAGGTAGGATCCATCTTAATGTGCCTCCTCTTTGGCTTTGGCATCGGCAATCCAGCTCAGCGCCACACCCAATATAACCAGCACAAGCACACCCATATTAAACCCGCGATCCCCACCCCGTAGTTGACGGATGGTAATCTCCAAAGAGGCATCACGAACAAAGCTGGGGTCCGCTCTGGTTTGTCCATTACGGTTTCCAACCCCTTTTAAACGCAGATAGTACCGACCTGGTTTGGGTATAACCAAGCGTTGCTCCACCACATCCTGCTTCTCCTCCCAGAGCCCTTCATCATCCACGCCGGTGGCATGGTAAACTTCCCCGCCAAATCCCGTCATAACCGGCCCGGTGGGTGAGGAAAGCAGTTCTGAGGTAATGGAGACCCAACTCTCAGATTTTAAGGGAGGGCGGATGGCAATTTCGATAATCTGGTTATCTTTGGTGGTTTCAATAGGCCCAAAGGCTTTATTAATGGGCCACTGTGTCTGCTTAACCAGCTCTTGCCCACCACTCATATAGATCGCTGTGATCAGATAGAAAAAGGCCAACCCCACACAGAGCATAGCCAGCTTGCCAAAATCGATGCCCTCTTGGCTGGTTGTCTGTCTCATAGCAACACCGATAACAGCAGAGCAAACCCTACTGTCCCACTCATTTCAACCCACCCAGCGGCCATATTTTTATCCTGAGCAATCTCATCATTCAGATCATGCCCTGGTAGTAAAAGATGATCGACCACAAAACGTACCATCATCAGCAGCACCATACCGACAATTGAGATCTCTACAAACTGGATCAAATGATCCCACCAACCAAAAAACTGACCACTAATGCCTTTGCCGATCAAGATCCCCAAGGATGCAATGGCACCGGCAAAAGCAATGCCTGCAGCCACATTACCCTGTTCAATGTGTTGTTGAAGGGGATAAGGGGTTACCCAGTCATAGAGGCGTGAAAAGAGGATAAGCACCCCTTGCCCAAGGATGAAAAAGAGCGCCGCCGTCCCCGGCCCACCCCCTTCACCATGTAGAGCACCGCCGACAATCAAGCCCGTGGCGATATACAGACCAAAGCGGACTGACGCCATGGCCATATTGCACTGCTCAACAATGGCCGTCAGATTGTTAAACTGATTGAGCAACAGATGATCCAAAATCCACCGCGCCAAGTTCAAGAACAGCAGACCCAACAGGCTGTACCCCCCCACAACCATGAGATCATGAAAAAGATCTCCACTGGAAGGCCCCAACAGAGCCCCCATAAAGGTCAAGGTACTGGCCAACATATAGCCGCTAAGAGATAGACCAATGGCCGGGTTATCCTTAACCGCCAGCATCTCTGTCAGGTTGTACGGGGTAAAGCGGTCATTTAAAAAACGTGCCACCACCATCACCACCACATAGAGCCCTAAAAAAGCCACAAGGGTGATCAAATCCTGCTGAAAGAGAGCACCGTTGCTCATAGCTGATCACTCCCCTCCAAGGCATAGACGGTATATTGGGAAGCTTTTAAAATTTGGTAGATATGGCACTCAATATTGCCACTCTCACCCCACTGCTCCACGGTTATTCCACTCTGCCGGTCGGCAGAGTGGAACTCCCAGTACTCAAAATCCTCACCATTAGGGGGCAGACGATCACCATGGCGGAAAAAGGTGGCTTGCCCGGTCTCAACAAAGGTGAAGGGTTGGGATTCAAAAGTCACCGAACCCTGCTTAGCCTGTTTAATCGCCTGTAGCCCAGCTTCATCCACATCTAAACAGGATAAAGGCTCCTTGCGCAGGGTGAGCGCCACCTCCAACTCATCATCCTCGTCCACACTGATCCAGAGCTTGCGGCTGCCGACATCCCCCTCAAGCTCAAACCATTGATAGCCATCTTGATCATAGGTGTGACGTCCAAGAATGGTGGCATCCAGATCTTCCAGGTCAGGCCCGACCCCACGCAGAGAGATCACACCACCGGCTTGCACATTTTGAATAACCAAAGGCTTTTGAGGGCTTTTCACAGCTTTTTTCCGTTTGGTGTGTTGGATAAAGATGTAAAAACCGGCACCGGCGACCAGTATCAGTAACATCAAATGGTTGCTGTCCATATACCCTCTCCTGCCCTGATGGGAAAATACTTAATCTTTGGATGCCATGCGCGCTTTAAGCGCCGCAAGAGCGTCAGATTGACCACGGTCGGCACTACCGGCCAGGGCCTTATCAATTTCATCATCCACAGATTTGGGGGCGGAAGCGATGTCACCATATGCTTCTGCAAGTGACTCCTGCTCCTGCACCTTGTCGCGCATCCGCTCCAACATGGCAATGGTCCCTTTACCATCCACACTGGCCAGCTCAGCATTGAGCTTACGGGTGGCACTGCTAACCTGGGCACGGGCTTTTAGGGTACGCAGCTCATTTTCCCATTTGCCAATCTGGCTACGAATCTGCTGAACATTGCGCTCTAACTGAGCCGCCATTTTTTCCAAGTTCTCCAGGTCCGCTTTTAACGCCGTGGCCTGATTGTTGGCATCCTGATAACGGCTTAGGGATTCAGCAGCCAGCCGGTCTGCTTCGGCCGCATCCAGCTCACCATTTTGCCCTTTTTGGACCAACAGCATGGCCTTACGCTCATAGTTGGCAGCGGTCTCCTGATAATTGGTCAGATCCCGGCGCAGACGAATAACCTGAGCCTTGACCTTGGCCAGAGCTTCCATATTTTTCGTCTGATCTTCTTTCAGCTCACGAATACCCTGTTCCGCCATTTTGGCTGGATCTTCCAGCTTATCCACGGCCGAATGTGCCTCCGATTTACCCCAGGTAAAGAGGCGTTGAAACAATCCACTCATGTTCTTTTTCCTTTAAATGGGTTATGCGGCACTACCGTTGGCAAACTGGATCAACTCTTCAGCATAACTGGCCAGCCCTAAACCCAAGGCATTGACGGAAGCCTCAAGCTCATTCAGGTCCAGGTTCGCCAACTGCAACGTATCGCGAAACAGTACCCACTTGGCTTGTTCATCCAAAACAAATGCGCCGTGTACCAGCTCTCGGTTCATCTGTAATAGGCGTTTATAAAAGGTGCCATCATCCCCAGACACCTCCAAGATCACCTGTTCAATGACCAACAGATCATCCTCACAATCGACCAACATGTTGGCGATGCCTCGTTCAACATCACTAATGCGGAAGAGGGTCGCTACGGTATCTTCATGATCAATGTTGACTTCCAAATCATCCAGGTAGCCACGCACGGTCTCAAAATGGTTTTGCTCTGACATGGGGGTTTTCCTCTATTAGGGGTCCAAGTCTGTTCATTAAAGCTTAAACGTCAGGCGATCTGTTTTTCCTGCGCAGGTAGTGCACCGATCAGGCGTGTATTTTCATTAAAGCGCACCTCGCCTTGGGGCTTGAGTAACTGCGCCATAACCTGCCAGGCCTGATACGGGTCCATTTGGGGGTTGCACAGCAGCACATCCACCATGGCCAATGTATGCTCTGGCCATGTTGAGATTAGAATATGAGACTCCGCCAAAAACAGAACCGCCGTCACACCATGGGGTACATAGCGTAACTGGGCCTCGCCTACCCGTTGGGCCCCTACCGCATCGGCCGCATCGGTCATGCTCTGGATGAGCGCTTCGGCATCATCTAACGGCCCTTGGCAACCGTAGGCATCCACAATCAACTGTTGAATTTTCACGGGCATCCATAGCTTGGGTGTTATTAGTGCCACCGATTGTGGCAAGCCCCAGCAACAACTTCAAGCGTCGAATTGAGCTGTCATGTGAACGTTACGGTTGGTAACCCTGGCCCACTCACGTAGACTCATAGTTTGTACTCACTTATCACGGTTGGAAAAAAACATGGCAAAGGTCTACACCACACTCCTGCTCAGCACCCTCCTCCTGCTCAGTGGCTGTGCACCCAAGGTACAAACCCAGTTTCTGGTCGCCCCAGAGCACCCACGGGTTTATCAACACCAAAACATTGCCTTGCTGGACTATACAGGCCGTGGTGGACAAACCGTCACGCAAGAGCTGGAACAGACCCTAAGCCAGATAAAAATAAGGGGCATCCCCTATTTTGAGCTACGCCGCACTCAAAAAAAACGTCCCAGACGGCTCTCTACACAGAGCGCCATTCATGTAGGGCGACACATGGGGGTGGATGCCATTCATTTTGGGCAGGTTACAGATTTTTCCTGGCAGGATCGCCCATATAGGATGAACCGGGAACGCTGGTGTAAACGGCCCTACCACGGTCGAAAACGTACCAAAGACCAATACCAAGCCTGCTTATATGGACAAAACAAGCCCACGAACAAGCCTTTCAAACCCCATGAAGTTGTGGATGAAATTGAGGTTATTGAAGAGGACATAACCCCAGGCAGGAAGAAGAAGGTCAAACAGCGCCGTATACGAAAAATCACCACACGACGTCCGCGCCATAAGGTCACAACCCCTGTTATCTGCCGTAAACGTGATGCCCAGGTAGAGATCCATGCCAAGGTTGCCGAGGTACATACCGAAGCGCTGATCTACAGTCAAAGCCACCGCGCCAGCCGTTCTGTTCAGCGCTGCCCAGGTGACCGCAACTCACAATTAACCGCTGGCCATCTACTACTACAACAAGCTTTGCGCCAAACCTTAAAGGCCTACCGCCAGGATATCGCCCCCTATCTGCGCGCTGTCTCCATACCTTTAATGGAAGAGGGAAAAGGCTTAACCCCCCGTGGTTTAAAAATCTTAAAGCAGGGGGTTGAATTTGCCAACAATCAGCGACTGGATACAGCGTGTAAACTCTGGCGGGACAGCCTAGCGCAAGAACCCGCCCCCAACGCTTCACTGCTCTATAATATTGGGGTTTGTCACGAAGTGGAGGGCGATCTGGAGCAAGCTCAAACCTTCTATCAACAGGCTGAAATCTGGCTTGGCAAACCCCATACAGCGATCTCCAAGGGCATCAAGCGGGTCACTGGAGGGTTGCAACGTATGTAATTTGGTTACACAACGCTACCAAATTGCAGTTGCTGCAAATCTGGTGATCTCCTACTCTGATTAAATCCGTTCAATCATTTGAGGGGCAGCCTGTATGGAGCGTATCTTAACTTTTTTAAAAGCCCTCTCATTTTGGCGGTTTATTGCCCTATTCACCACGCTGGCCATTCTTATATCTGAGATATTGATGGTTGCACAAAGCTATTGGCTGTATGGGGAAATACGCACAGATCTTATGATTGTTGGTTTCATCACCCCAGCTATTGATGCTTTTTTAGTTTTTTTTATTGCAGCCATTATTCTTGAACAACTCAAAAAACAGGAAGTTCGGCAAAAAGAGACCGAACGCTACCTGCGGGCGACCCTGAACAACTTTCCCTTTTTTGTCTGGCTTAAAGATGATCAAAGCCGCTTTCTCACGGTGAACCAATTTCTTGCTCATGCCTATGAGCGCAGTGACCCCACAGAGATTGAAGGGCTGAGCGACTTTGACCTCTCCCCCAAAGAGATGGCCCAGCAGTATCAAGCAGATGATCAGGAAGTCATGGCACAAGGGACACAAAAAATCGTTGAAGAACAGGTGATGCAACAAGGGAAATTACGCTGGGTAGAAACCTTTAAATCCCCTGTTTATGACAGCCAAGGCAACATCACAGGAACCGTTGGCTTCGCCCGTGATATCTCAGATCGCAAAGTGGCCGAAGACGCCCTTCGCCGTAGTGAGCGAGACCACCAAACCATCTTTGAATCCGTTAATGCCATGGTTTGGTATATTGATGATAATCATCAAGTCAGACGTATCAACCAGCGTGCTGCAGATTTGTGTGATACCGTGCCTGAAGAGGCCATTGGTAAAACCGTTTTTGAGCTCTTCCCTTCAGATGTTGCCCGGCAATACCATAATGATAATGTGGAAATTATGACCACAGGTGAGCCCAAACTTGGGCTCATTAAGCCCGGTCAGTATTACGATGGTGGACCTGGCTGGTTCCGTACCGACAAAGTCCCCTACTTTGATGAACAAGGTCGCTTGGCCGGTATTACCATCATGGTAACCGACGTCACCGAGATCAAACGAACCGAACAAGCACTGCGGGAGGCTAAAACCCAAGCCGATCAGGCCAGCCAAGCCAAAAGTGACTTCTTAGCGACCATGAGTCATGAGATCCGAACCCCGATGAATGCCATTTTAGGGGCATCTGAAATACTGGCTGAAGGTATATTAAGTACGGAACAAAAGCGTACCCTGCACATGCTGAATACCGCAGGGGAGAGCCTCTTACAGATCATTAGTGATATTTTGGATATTTCCAAGATTGAAGCGGGCCGTATGGAGTTGGAGTCTATCTCCTTTTACCCCTACAAGATGATCCACGACCTTTATGGCATGATGCATTTAAGAGCGGCAGAAAAAGGGTTACAGCTGCTCACCCACGTCGACGCTTCAGTCCCACGGAAATTGCTGGGAGACCCCTCCCGTTTACGACAGATCTTGCTCAATTTCACCAGTAACGCCATTAAATTCACCCATGAGGGCTCCGTGGCCATTCTCATGCGCTGCCAACAACGCCACCATCATCAGCTCACATTAATCGTCACCGTTGTTGATACCGGCATTGGTATTCCACTTAGCAAACAAAATCATATTTTTGAAGCCTTTAACCAAGCAGACACCTCCATGACCCGTCAATATGGCGGGAGTGGACTGGGGCTGGCTATTTGCCAGAAGCTGGCCAAGCTTATGGAAGGCTCCATCACACTACATAGCCAGGAAGAGCACGGCAGCTCCTTTACCATTGCGGTGCCCATGCACCCAGCCCCCCACGCCCTGAGCAACCAAGAAAAGATACTCCAGGATAAGACGGTGCTTATCCACCATGATCATCCGATCCGCCATGGCTATTTTGAGAACATTGTCACCCAAATGGGGGCTGTGGCGCACTCTCACGATAACCAAATGAGTGTGGACCAAGCCTTAAGCCATCGCCAAAAAAACCATGGGCAGTGTCCAGATCTTCTGCTTATCCACCATGATGATGTCAGCTTTGATGCTTTAATGAACAGCTTGGTCCGTATCCGCGAAGCTCACCCTTCGCAAAAGCTCCCAATCCTGATCTGTGGCGATATCCCTGAACGCTCCCTGGTATCCGACTTACAAGCCATGGAGGTTGATCTTCTTCTCACCCCCTATAATCATGATCAGTTAGAAGAGAACATTCAGCTTACCTTGGAACGCCGCTTACCACCGGTCACCCAAGATATTCCGGAACATCAAACCCCCTTAAAGCTGTTGGTGGTAGATGATAGTCCGGATAACCTTGCGCTCATACAGGCTTTTTTAAAACCCTATCCTTATCAACTCGTTCTAGCTCATGATGGTGCCCAAGCACTACAACGGGTCACGGAGGCTAGTGAGCCTTACAACTTGGTCCTTATGGATGTTCAAATGCCCATTATGGATGGCTACACCGCCACCCGTAAAATTCGTCAGTGGGAAGTTCTGGAAAAAAGAGCCCCCACCCCCATCATTGCCTTAACGGCACATGCACTGTCCGACCATCAAAAAATGTCTCAACAAGCAGGGTGTGATGATCACATCACCAAACCCATTAAAAAACGGGGACTGCTCAAGGCAATCAAGCAACATCACAACCCGACCCCACAAAGACCAACCTTTGATTTACGCCTGTAGGACAATACGATAGCGCGCTTTACCGGCCTTAAGGTGGGCAATGGCCTCATTGACCTGGGCCATGGGAAAAATCTCGACCTGGGGTGCCAGTTTATGGTGTGCAGCAAAGCTCAACATTTTGGCAATGGTGGAGGGACTACCCACAGGAGAGGCCGACACAGAGCGTTGCCCCATAAGCATGGGAAATAGATTGAGTTGCAGAGGCTCCAGCACCGCCCCCAATAGATGTAGGCGACCTTTGGGTTTGAGCGTGCCGATATAGGCATTCCAGTCCAACGACACATTGACGGTGGAGAGGATGAGATCAAAACGTCCCGCAGCTTCTGCCAAGGCCTCACCATCTCGGGAGTTAAGGGTCTGGTGCGCCCCGAGTTCAAGCGCTTCTTCACGCTTGGCATCTGATGAGGTAAAAGCGGTGACCTCACACCCCCAAGCATTGAGAAACTGCACAGCCATATGCCCCAACCCCCCAATACCGATGACAGCAACCCGGTCTGTGGGTTTAACATCATACTGCACCAACGGGTTAAACACCGTCACCCCACCGCAAAACAGCGGTCCCGCCACAGACATATCCAAACCTTCTGGCAAAGGCACCACACTGGTGGCCTGAGCCCGGACCCGATCCGCAAATCCCCCATGGTGCGCCACGATGGTGCCTTGCGCCTCACCACATAAATTGTGATCACCCGATACACAGGGGCTACAGTGCTGACAATATCCCGCATGCCAGCCCAACCCAACCTTCTGCCCCAGCTTTAAATGCTTAACATGATCACCGATGGCGGAAATCTCCCCAACCACCTCATGCCCAGGCACCAAAGGATATTGGCTAATTCCCCAGTCATTATCGAGCATACTGACATCACTGTGGCAGATACCACAGTAACGCACTGCAATCTCCACCTCATGGGCACCCAGCTGACCAGGATCATAGTCAAAGGGTACAAGTGCTTGTTTGGCTTCCATAGCTGCGTAGGCACGAATCATCATGAAAACTCCTTGTATTGAGCTAAAGATAAGAACGCCACCTTACGGTAACGCAGATCTAATGAAAATGCCCATTTCTGCCTAACATTTGCCTAATTCTACCCCTAAACAGGATTCCACATGACCCACCCCCCACTGACGACGATAATTCTGCTTTACCAGGGGGAGTACTTTATATGGATATTTTTAAGAGACTTCTACACCAGTACGGCTCAGAGGCCTACCCATCCGATCAAGAACCTAAACCGTGCTTTGTGCAGGCAGATCTACCGGGTGTACGTTTTTTTTATACCACCGAGACGGTCGAGCGCACGCCGCTCATCTATGAATCTGCCATTATCATTATTGGCCAAGGTTATAAAATGGGGTATGTCAGGGATGAGCGCTTCCGCTATAACCCGGACAACACCTGATTCTCAGCGTTCCCATACCTTTTGAAGGTGCAACCAGTGCAACAACACAGAGCCCGACATTCGGACTGTTCATTGATCTGGATATCCTTGCTCTTGGAGTTGGCCGCGGTCATCAACCAACACCGCGCCCCAGCCAGCACCCATGAAAAAGCCCTACCCCGTGGTTTTGAGCCTGTCCCCATGGCAGAAGCAATGGCACAAAGTGTTGAGCGTCTGTTACAGGTGTTGATCCACCCGATGGAACGTGATGTTTTAGGGCCCGGTTTGATCCGTGAGATACACTTTCACGCCTTGCTTGGAAACCATGGTAACAGCCTGCTGGCATTGACCCAGAGCCACGCCCCTTTTGCCCAGGTTGCCAAGGCACTTGAGCTCATCCATCAAAGCTATGCTGAGAATATATCAGTCGAACGACTGGCCAAAGAAGCGGGTATGAGTGTTTCCGCTTTTCACCGTGCCTTTAAACACGTTACGGCGCACCCACCGTTACAGTATTTAAGGCGTATTCGTTTAAACAACGCAAAAAACTTGATGGCCCAACACGGTATGCGGGTAAGCCATGCAGCCACAGAGGTGGGGTATGAAAGGGTGTTTCAATTTAGCCGAGAGTTTAAACGCCACTTCAACCGCCCCCCTACCCGTGCAGCCGAGATCGGGTATGCCAAGCGCTCCTCTTAATGGGAACAGTGCACGTTAATAGCGAGGGATATACAATCGATCATGACAGGAGGATAGAGAACCATCCATGACTGTGCATCGTACCAAGGGAGAGGTAGGATGATCGGGGGTCACCACTACCTAGCCCTCATAAGACGCAGGTGCCCTTTGCGCCTTAGCTTTTAGGATCTATACGGGCGTTTATACACGGACACAACACCCTAGCCCCTAAACCATGCCTGCCCGCACCCCTAAGCACGGCAAGCACTACTCAACCCCTTTGATCTGCTTTAATACCATCACAATATCTGTGGGCTCCATACGCTGTTTATAGTCCGCGTTGACAAAAGCCCCACGTATAACCCCCTGCTGATCCAGAATAAAAGTACCGGGCATGGGCAGTTCAAAACTATCATCCCCATTACTTGCCGGCAGATCCAAGCCCAGGCGCAGGTAGATGGGCCTCAAGGCCTCCTCCACCGCGAAAACCAAACCATATTTTCGCGCAATGACGTTACCCACATCACTTAACACAGGGTAGCTTAGGCCATCTTTCTCCACGGTACTTAAAGAGGCATCAGGAAGTTGGGGGCTAATGGCCACCAAGTTGGCGTCATAATCCTCAAACCAAGGCATGGCTATCTGTAGGGCTTTGAGCTCCAAATTACAGTAGGGGCACCACCCTCCACGGTAAAAATTCAGAATAAGCGGTCCCTGTTTGAGCAGGTAGGCAAGCTCGACCATCTTACCTTTTACATCAGGCAAGACAAATTCAGGTGCAACCTCTCCAACTTTTAAACAGTTCTGGTCCAAGCCTGATTGCACCAAAGCTTGGGTACTTTCATCAAACTGCACCGCTTCTGTCGGTAACTTGGCCAATGTCTGTTCATGAATGGCGTTCAACTGCGCTTGCATGGTCATTTGATCCCCTCCCAGTTACAACATATACACCCTTGCCCTATCATGTCTTTGAGAAGTTATAGGCAACAGACGTTCCCATTTTCCCCAAAAAAGCTGAGCAAAAAATAGAGAACACCCAACAACCCACCGCTCTAAAAACCTATATGGCACAGATTTAAGGGGGAAGTATGATGAGGGGTCGTGATAGCAGGACGTAAAGAAAAGAGTGAGAGAGAGATAAGCTGATAACAAGGAAGAGACTTAGACCCGTCTAACCATAAGGTGAGAGGAACGATCATGATCCACCCAAAGAGATCCCCCCCTTTATTTGGATGAGATGGCACGGTTAGCCGCCTCTAAAATATCTAATGTTCCCCGTAGTTGCGCCTCTTCCATATCACGGGTGATAAAGACCATACGGCTACGATGATCCTCCGATGGCCATGTTGGAAGTTGGACGGGGTTGTGGAAGATATGCTGCACACCATGGATCACCATAGGCCCCTCAAACCCCACCACATTCACCATGCCCTTAATACGCAAAAAATCGGGACCTTTTAACATCAGCAGCAGTTCCAACCACTGCTCCAATGCCTGAGCATGCACCGGTTCATCCAGCGTAATACAGATCGCGCGGATCTGTTCATTATGCCGATTAACATCGTGATGATGATGGTGGTGGTCATCCTCTTCTATATGATAGGCCTCTGCCTGTAACCAAGCCTGTACCTGGCTCCCCCGACTATCGGGATGGTAGGGCCCAATGGCCCACAACTGCTCTGGGTCATACTCCCCATGGGTAACCACAATCTGAGGTGCCGCCGGATTAAACTGGCGTAAGTGGTGCTGTAACGCCTGCAAGGTATCAGCATCAGCCAGGTCGGTTTTACTGATTAACAACCGATCGGCAACAGCTACCTGTTTACGCGACTCCTCCTGCTGATCCAATGTGTTCGAACCATTTACCGCATCCACTACGGTGAGCACCCCTTCCAGATGATACTGACGAACAATCACCTCATCGGTCATCAAAGTGTGCAAAATGGGGGCAGGATCTGCCAACCCGGTGGTCTCGATCACCACCCGTTTAAACCAGGGTTTACCCTCCCGGGCGAAACGCCATTGGGCATCACGCAGTGTTTTAACCAGATCACCCCGGATTGAGCAGCACAAACACCCACTGCTCAGCTCCACGGCCACCTCTTCCAAGGACTCCGCAACCAGATCATGGTCTATACCGATCTGGCCAAACTCATTGATCAAAACCAAAGTCTCTTTCATCTGTGGTTGTTTGATCAAATGATTTAACAGGGTGGTTTTGCCACTGCCCAGAAACCCTGTAAGAATCGATACAGGCAAGGTTTTTTTATGCGACACGACGCCCTCCCCGGTGTTTCCACCCCCCTAACAGCAAGGAGATCAAGAACAGACAGAGCGCGGCCACCACCACTGAGGGACCCGAAGGGGTATCCCATTGAAGGGAAGACCACAACCCACCACTCACCGCCAAGGCCCCCACCAACACCGCTCCCAGCGCCATCTGTTCGGGTGAACGGCTGATATTACGTGCAGCCGCAGCTGGAATAATCAACAGTGCCGTAATGAGCAGAATACCCACAATTTTCATGGCCACCGCAATCACCACAGCAATCAGCAGCATAAAGATTAAGCGAATCTGCACCACGGGCACCCCTTCTGCCCGTGCCAAACCTTCATGCAGCGTCATGGCCAAGAGCGGGTTCCATATACGCCAAAGCACCAAAAGCACCATGGTTCCCCCCCCATAAATCCACCCCACATCTGCCCAGGATACCGATAAAATATCACCAAACAGGTACGCGATAAGATCAACCCGCACACCCGACATAAAACTAACCCCAACCATACCCAACGACAGAGCGCTGTGGGATAGAATACCCAATAGGGCATCCCCAGAGAGCCATGGGTTACGCTGTAGAAGTAGTAAGATCAAAGCAATGGCCACACAGACCAAAACCACACCCAAAGTAAGATTTAATTCAACCAGCAGCCCCAAGGCGATGCCCAGCAAGGCACCATGGGCCATGGTATCGCCAAAATAGGCCATGCGTCGCCACACCACAAAACAGCCCAAAGGGCCACTAACCAACGCGACACCCAAACCAGCCACCCAAGCCAACAGCACAAAGTCCATCAACATGAGTTGGCCTCCGTTTTGGATGGTTGAGGGTCATGAATGTGGTGGGTACAGCTGTTATGATGGTGCTGATACAGGGCCAGTGTCTCCATAGCCTGATCCCCAAACAGCCGGGCAAACTCAGGGTGATTACTCACATGAGCGGGGGTTCCGGTACAACAGATATGGCGGTTTAGGCAGACCACACGATCGGTATCCCGCATTACCATATGCAGGTCGTGAGAAACCAGCAAGACCCCACAACCATGTCGATCCCGCAGCTGCGCAATCAACTGGTACAGGGCCACTTCTCCGGCATAATCCACCCCCTGTACAGGCTCATCCAACACCAACAGTTGAGGGGCCCGCAGCATCGCCCTTGCCAGCAGAACCCGTTGGAACTCTCCCCCGGACAAACCATGTAAGTCCGCTTCCATACGGTGGGCTACGCCGGTCTCTTTAAGCACCGCCACCATAGCGGTTTCATCCTGCACCCCAGTTAGCTGCAACATCCGGCGTACTGTCATGGGTAAAATGGGATCAATGGGCATTCTCTGTGGGACATAACCAACTTTTAAACCTGCTTTCCGGCTTACCTGCCCCCCATCGGGCACCTCCACCCCCAACAGCAACTTAAGCAGGGTGCTTTTACCCGCACCATTTGGCCCGACAATGGTGACCACCTCCCCTGCGCCGATGGAAAGATTGACATGATCCAGAACCAAGTTGCCACCACGGCGGGCACAGAGCTCTGTCGCCGTCAAAAGGACATCCCCCACCTCAGTTAGGCTTGCTGCTGACATGTGCGACACTCCCCCTCAACTTCCACAATCGTACTGACTGTCTTAAAGCCAATTTCCTGCGCTAATTGAGGAATTAATGTCACCATTTGCGGTGAATTGGTCTCTGCAACAACACCACAACTACGGCAGATCCAGACCTGTACAGCCTGATCATGATGATCACCATGCTGGTAGCAAACAAAATAGGCATTACGAGATTCAATTCGGTGAACCAATGCCATACTCATCAGGAATTCCAAAGTTCGGTAGACCGTAATTGGGGCTGGCTTGCGGGTACCACCCACCACCATCTCTTCCAAGATCTCATAGGCTGTCATCGCCCGGTGACTGGCCGCTAAGATGGTAAGGACCTCTTTGCGTAACACGGTTAAACGGGCATGGTTCTGAGTACAGACCATTTCAGCACGGGCCACAACATCGTTCAGACAGGCGCCATGGTCATGGTCACATGTGGGAAAAGGAGAGGACATACATAAACTCCAGCGGTACCGGCAATAGAACTTAGTCGAGAATCATTCTTACTTGACCGCAGCATTATACCACGCTAACCTCCTTAAGAAAATGTTATACTATTACATTTCAGGATGTGACCATGCCTCAATCTTCTGCCCTACTCTTTCGTACATTCTTTGCCTTGATCAGTGTACTGGCCTTTGCCACCACAAGCTGGGCGGCACCACGGGTCGTGGTCAGTATTAAACCCATTCATAGTTTGGTCAGCCAGATTATGAATGGGGTCGGCCAACCCAGCTTATTGCTGGATGGTGCGGGTTCCCCCCACAGCTATGCTTTACGCCCTTCCCAAGCCATGCAGCTACGACGAGCTGATCTGGTATTTTGGATGGGAGAAGATTTAGAGACCTTTTTAATCAAGCCTTTGGCCACGCTGGGACAGCATGCCAAGCAGGTCTCCCTTGCCCAAACCGAGGGCATAAAGCGCTTAAAAAACCGTCCACCAAATAACTGGTCAGAGCAGAATGAGACCGAAGATCATAAGGCGCATGAGGATCATGATGATCATGACGACCATAAGGCGCATGAGGCACACCATGACCATGGCCAGTGGGATGTACATATATGGCTGGATCCTTTACAGAGCATCATTCTGGTCAAGTCTATGGCCAAACACTTAAGCCACATCGATCCCGATCATAAGACGGCCTATGAACAGAACACCCAGAAATTGATTAAAGATCTCATACAACTGGATCAACAGTTGGCCGCACAGCTCAAGCCTATACAAAAACGGCCCTACATCGTTTTTCACGATGCTTATCACTATTTTGAGGACCGTTATGGTCTCTCATCTACTGGGGCTTTAACCTTAAACCCTGAACAAAAACCAAGCGCCAAACGCGTCATGCAGATCCGCCAAACCATACAGAGCACAGGGGCTATCTGCCTTTTTTCTGAACCCCAATTTGAACCGGCCATGATCAACGCCTTGGTGCGCCATAGCGATATTCAAACCGCAGAACTGGACCCACTGGGCAGTCAAATTCCAGCAGGCCCCACCGCCTACCATACGCTGCTCACCACCATGGCCAATCGTTTGAATCACTGTTTAAGCAGACCTTAATGCATCAATCATCGTTGCCAATTGGTTACAGGTTTTACAATGCAACAGGCAACCATTAGAACATTCTAATTGTCTAATAGTTAAACAACACGCTAAGGGGAGTATGTGTAATCTGACAAATGAAGGAGTTGGCCATGTTAACGATGATGTTGGAAATATTCTTTTATATCGTACCCATGCTCGGCATGCTCTATCTATCTCGCTGGTTGTGGAACCGGCTGGTACACCATATAGAAGCGCTACCGCCTACACACCACCTACATGGGTAAAATTATACCATCCAAAACGGTTAAAGAGCCGACCTGGATCGACAGATGTTCAAAAGATAAAAAGAGCAGGTCGCTCAGCACCTGTTCTTTTTACCCTGGTGTCCACACCAGGGGTTTTATGCATGGTTCATGGATGAACCTTACCAAACAAAAAAACCCCGGCATGAGAGCCGGGGTTTTTTTTATGCGATGAGGCGTCCAATTAAGCGCTGAGGAGACTCATAAGGCTATCCTCATCTTCCTCATCATTCCCAATCAACTGAGAGAGCAGGTCCAT
Source organism: Magnetococcus sp. PR-3 (assembly GCF_036689865.1). Classification (NCBI taxonomy): domain Bacteria; kingdom Pseudomonadati; phylum Pseudomonadota; class Magnetococcia; order Magnetococcales; family Magnetococcaceae; genus Magnetococcus; species Magnetococcus organivorans. The sequence goes on along the minus strand of NZ_JBAHUQ010000004.1, from coordinate 102,251 downwards.
ATTGTTGGTGCCAGCCATCATGTTGTTAGGGGGAGGTGGTGGTGGAGGCATATTGGCCATGCCCTCTTCCAACTCACTGCTGGTAATTAGGCCATCACCATCGCTGTCCACTTCACTGAACATATCTGAAAGAGGACCGCGTGCTTCATCGCTACTAATGGACTCATCACCATCTTCATCCATATCCGCCATCAGTTGCTCAACAGATGGGCCGCGCATACCACCACCGTGCATGCCACCCATACCGCCCTGCATGCCACCCATCTGGCCCTGCATTTGCGCCTGAAAGCTCTCCATGGCACTGGTTAACTCATCCGCAGTTAACTGGCCATCACTGTCGCTGTCGGCATCACTAAAATGATCTGCCATGGGACCCTTGGCCTCTTCAACACCAATGGTCCCGTTACCGTCCTGGTCCAGCTTACTAATAATATCTTCTGCTTTGGGAGGTCCTCCCATCTGATCCATACGGCCCATACCACCCCCACGGCTCATACCGTTGGATTGGCCCATTTGGCTCATCATTGGATTCATTCCACTCATTGAAAACATGATTTTCACCTCTTCGATGAACGATTTCCCATCAGGAAATCTAAAATAATGACAGTGTTTACTGTCCAAAAATGAAAAGGCGTGAAGGTGAGTTGTCCATCGGGGTGGGATGGAAGCGTTTATACCATTTCACCGATCATGCCAATTCATATTTTCTTTATTTTCTTGCACTTACACACATCTCACATACGATCCGGCAATTTCTACCGTGTGGCCAGCTAGGCAACAATTTCCGGTAGGAAAGGACCAGAAAAGAAAAGAGGATGCCGTTCGGTAAAAAACGACACCCTCCCATGAAAAAGCTCATGCAATCGGCATTAGCCATTCTTCAATGGCCGTCAGCGCGAACGCTCCCACCCCTGGGACACCCATCGCCACACTTTTTCATGCACCATATGCTTTACTGCATCCCACTAGGAAAAGTTTAGGTCAAAAAAAGGGATCTCTTTAGAAAGCGACCCCTCTTTCGTCACTTTTTAGCCCAAGCAGCATGCCATCAACCCAGCCTGACACCACACATTCCACCCTTGGTAAAACAGCACCACACTTTTTTCATACCCAAACGGTACTGAGGATGCGTTTCCAAAAGGCGTAATGTGAAGATTAAGGTACTCTTGGTCCATGTAAAGGTGGGCAGGATAAGTGTAAAGATATGTCAGGAGCCTTTGCACAGCGTTGCAAATAGAAAAGAATGGTGCATCGATCCCATACCCACAGGAAACGTTACCATGAGCCGCATTCTCCTTATCGACGATGATAAAAAACTCTGTTCTATGCTGGCAGAATACCTTCACGATGAAGGGTTTGAGTGCCACATGGCCCATGACGGACCCAGTGCTCTGGAAAAAGCAATGACAGGCGCCTACGCCGCCCTGGTGCTGGATGTCATGCTGCCGGGTCTTAACGGGTTTGATGTTCTCCGTCAGTTACGCCCCCACAGCCACGTACCGGTTATTATGCTTACGGCTCGGGGGGATGAGACCGACAGCATCATCGGCTTAGAGATTGGTGCGGATGACTATTTGGCCAAGCCCTGCAGCCCCAGAGTTTTAGTCGCTCGGCTACGCGCCCTACTGCGCCGTTCCCATGGCAGCATTGAACCCCTCCTTGCGACCCAAACTCAGGGGGATCTTACCCTTAACCCCCAAGCTCGCCGGGTTAGCTTGGCGGGGCAGCCTGTTGAACTAACCTCTGCTGAGTTCAATATTTTACAACAGCTTTTACACCAAGCGGGTCAAGTGGTCGATAAGGATCAGCTCTCGCTACAGGGGTTGGGACGTAAACATATGGCCTATGATCGCAGTGTGGATATGCACATCAGCTCCCTGCGTAAAAAGCTGGGCAACCATGCAGATGGCACCCAACGCATCCATACCGTTCGAGGGGCTGGCTATCTCTACGCCAAAGCTGAAGGTATACACTGACGTGCGTATTTTCCTTAAACTCTTTATTGGCTTTTGGTTAACCCTGCTCTTAATGGGCGGCATGACCGCTTGGTTGGCTTTTCAGATCCGGGGGGATGTTGAAAATCGCTTTCATGATCAAATGGATCAACTGGCCAAAGCCCGCATGGAATTAGGACACACATTGGCGTTCCAAGGGGTTGAGGCTTTTAAAGATGAACTAGAACAGCACCCTATGAATCCATGGATCTATGCTATAACCTCCCATAAACAGGATATATTGGAGCGCGATATCCCGCATTTTGTACAGCGCTTTATTCTCCATCGCTGGAAGCCCGAACAAGCCTATAAGCGCTATGATGCGACCAAGATACAAGCACAAACCCCGGCTCTGGAACGTATTCGCCTGCAAGAACACCCCATACCCCCACCCATCATCTGGTATATCCTCAGCCCTAAGCAACAGGTATATGGCTTAATCGTCTCACCTAGGCGACCGCACATCTCCCACATTTTAAAGGAGAACCGTTGGGTTCTGTTTGGCATAGCTCTGTATAGCTTGATCGCGGTCCTACTGCTCACCCTGCACTTTACCGGCCCTATCCGACGCTTGAAGATGGCAGCCGTTAAACTGGCAGAAGGGGATCTACAAGCCAGGTGCCACCCGCCTGGGCTGCGTATTCCTGATGAGCTAAGCCTATTGGTTGATCACTTCAACCATATGGCTGAACGTCTAGAAGCACTGTTTGATGGGCAAAAACGCCTTATGATCGATATCTCTCATGAACTACGCTCGCCATTGGCCCGTATGGGAGTAGCTCTGGAGCTGGCCAGCCGGAGACCCCATGATGAAAAAAATCTGACCATTGTAACGCGGGAAATGGAGCGGCTGGATCGTTTAATCCATGAGATCCTAACTTTGTCACGCCCCCAAGCCGGTACACCCATGGCGTTAGAGGGGTTGGTAGACCTGCACGGCTTACTCACCAGCATTGGCCAGGATGTCACTTTAGAAGGCACCCCCACGGGGCGCCGCGTGACCCTGACCAGCCCCGGTGAGCTCTTGGTCAAAGCCAACCCAGAGGCCCTGCACTCAGCGGTAGAAAATGTCATGCGCAATGCTCTGCGACATACACCGGAAGGGCATACCGTGGAACTGACACTGCGCCAGCACGATCAAAAGGCCGTGATCACCATTAGGGATTTTGGCAAAGGGGTCTCTGAAGAGGCTTTGCAGAAAATTTTCAAACCATTCTTTCGTATGAGTGAAGCCCGAGAGCGGGAGAGTGGTGGCTATGGTTTAGGGTTGGCCATTGCCCAACGTATTATGGGTGAACACCAGGGTACCATCGCCGCCCATAACCATGAACAAGGCGGGCTTGTTGTTACCCTGACCCTACCCTTATCACCAACTGCGTAAAGCGCCATAAATTACTAAACTGGAGTCCAATCCATGCCTAACCAGCCCCCTTCAATATGGCGCAAACTACGCATCTTACCACCGATTGTATTGGGGGTTCTTATCATGATCTGGGTGGTTAAAGGCAAACAGCCCCCCAGCCAGATCGAACGCCAAGAGCCAATAACCAGTGTGCGGATAATCGAAGTCCCCCGCCTAACACTGACCCCAACAGCCGAGGGTTATGGACCTGCCGAGCCCGCCCGAGTATGGCGTGCAATCCCGCAAGTCTCCGGGCGGGTCGTCTATCTACATGATCGGCTCAAGGATGGGGAAATTCTACCCAAAGAGACCCTACTGGTTCGCATTGACCCAGTTGATTATGAACTGGCTCTTGCCCAAGCCAATGCGGAACTGTCTGAACTTTCCGTACAGGAGCGCAACACCCGAGCCTCTTTGGTCATTGAACAACGCAACTTGGCGCTGACTAAAAAAGATCTGGCCCGTAAACGCACCTTGCTGGCCCAAAAGACCATCTCTCAGAATAGTTTAGACGATGCAGAGCGGGCCACCCTAAGCGTACAAGGCTCGGTTCAAAATTTACAAAACTCCCTGGCCCTGATCCCTACCCAACGTAAACTCTTGGCCGCCAAAGCGGACCAAGCCAAACGTAACCTGGCCCATACTGAGATACGCGCCCCCTATACCCTTAGAGTATCCAGTCTGGCGGTGGAGAAAGATCAAACCATCAGTAGTGGCCAAACCCTTTTTGAAGGGGATGGTGTCGAACGGGTTGAAATTGAGGCTCAGGTTGCCATGTCAAACCTACGCCGTCTGTTTATAGGGCGAAAGGATATTCAAGGGCAAGATATCCCTCTAGGACATAAAGACTTACCAACACTCACAGGGTTAAAACCTGTGGTACGTTTGGATATGGGCAACCATACCGCCCAATGGGATGCCCGTTTTGTACGCTTTAGTGATGGTGTCGACCCACAGACCCGAACCATGGGGGTGGTGGTGGCTGTGGACGCACCCTATAAAAAAATCATTCCTGGCTACCGCCCGCCTTTATCCAAAGGCATGTTTTTACAAGTCGTTGTAGAGGGCAAACCCCAAACAGACCGGTTGGTTATTCCCCGTTCGGCGCTACGTGGAAACGTTGTTCATGTGCTCGACCAAGACCACCGCCTACGTATACAACCTGTTAAGGTGCTCTTTCATCAAGGTGAGCGCACCATTATTGGTCAAGGCCTTGAAGCGGGGGATCGGGTTGTGGTTTCTGACCTGGTGCCCGCCGTTGCAGGTATGGCTTTAAAACCGGTGATGGATGTTAAGCTTAATCAACAACTGCACGCTGGAGAGCAACCATGATCGCTTGGTTTGCCCGCCACCCCACAGCTGCAAACCTACTGATGGCTGTCTTTATCATTCTGGGTTTGGTCACACTACCCGGCCTACAGCGCGAGACCTTTCCTGAAATTAAGAATGATAAAGTTGAAGTCAAAGTGGTCTACCCAGGGGCGACTGCCGATGAGGTTGAGGATGCCATCTGCCGTCGCTTAGAGGATGGGTTGGAAGGCATAACCGACCTGGATGAGCTGCGTTGTGACGCCCGAGAAGGTGTGGGTACCGCTACCGTGCTTATGCGAGAAGGCGCCAATATGATGCGCTTTTTGGATGATATTAATGCCAATGTAGATGCCATTGATGATTTTCCAGACTCTGCCGAGCTCCCTGTAGTACAAGAACTTGCCCGCACCGAACAGGTCATTTCTATTGCCGTGACCGGGCCGCAGGAGCCCGTTGCACTCAAAGCCTACGCCGAGCAATTGAAAGACCGTATTCAGTCATTGGAACATGTTGCGGAGGTGAGTATTGATGGATTTTCCGACCATCACATCCGTATTGAAATTCCCCCTTGGCGTCTCCGTCAATATGGGCTGTCTGCCGCTGATGTGGCTCAGGCGATTCAACGTCGCAGTGTAGGCAGTCCGGTTGGCCGCCTGGAAGGTGGGCAGGAGGATTTTCTACTACGCCTAGACGACCAACACAAAGGGGTGGCCGCTTTTGAAAAACTGGTGGTGATCTCCGGCCAAAGCGGGGCTGCCATTCGCTTGGGAGAAATTGCCACCATTACCGACCGTTTTGACCAGAATGAAGAGAAAATTCTCTTTGACGGTAAACGAGCTGCCGTACTGAACATCTCCAAAACCCGTGCCCAAGACACCCTGCAAGTTCGGGCAACCATTGCCAACTTTGTTCAAACAGAGCCCTTACCGGCTGGTATTACCCTTACTTTGAGCCAAGATCGTGCCTCGGTGGTGCAGGACCGTCTGGATATGCTGGTTCGCAATGGTTTTCAGGGCTTGGTTTTGGTTTTTTTGGTGCTGTGGCTCTTTTTCAGTTTTCGCTACAGTTTTTGGGTCACCATGGGCCTACCCATCTCATTTCTCGGTGCTTTTTTTCTGCTACCCCTGGTTGGGGTCACGGTGAATATGATCTCCATGGTCGGACTACTCATTGGTGTTGGCCTATTAATGGATGATGCCATTGTGATTGCAGAGAACATTGCAGCCCGCATGAACCGTGGCGACCAACCCATGCAAGCCGCTGTAGAAGGGGTTAAACAGGTACTGCCCGGTATTCTCTCCTCTTTCATGACCACACTGCTGGTCTTTGGCTCATTGGTTTTTATTACCGGGGAGATGGGTCAGATCCTACGTATCATGCCTTTGGTCTTGATTTTGGTGATCTCAGTGAGTCTGCTGGAGGCTTTTTGGGTATTACCCAACCATTTGGGCCACGCCCTAAGCCATATGTCGACACGGAAGCCCAGCCGCTTTCGCCGTTGGTTTGAACAATCCTTTGACCAGCTACGGGACCGCTGGTTTGGTCCATGGCTGGACCGTGCGGTCGAAGAGCGCTATCTAACGGTTGGCCTTGTCTTCATGCTATTGATTATCGCTGTGGCCATGCCTGCGGGTGGTTTGCTGAAATTTGTACCCTTTCCCGATCTGGATGGTGATGTGGTTGAGGCACGTATTCTTTTACCTCAAGGCACCCCCCTGGCCCGAACCGAGCAGATTGTTGAACAGTTGCAACAGGCTGCACTAAAAATCAACCAACGTTTCAAGCCAGAACAGCCGCAGAAACAAGATCTCATTCAGCACATCTCCGTCATTTTTGGGCAAAATCCCGATGCCTATGAAAGTGGCCCCCACGTTGCCCGTATCATTACCGACCTGTTAGGCGCCGAGATCCGTGGCACAGCACTGGATGATTTTACCACCGCTTGGCGGCAAGCTGTGGGAGAGATACCCGATGTCATTGCCCTTAAATTTACCGAACCCACCATCGGGCCGGGGGGACGGGCCATCGATATGCGCCTCATTGGGGCGGACCTAGACCGTTTAAAGTTGGCGTCCAACGAACTCCAGCAGTGGTTGGGTCGCTACGTAGGGGTGGTAGACCTGAGTGATGATCTGCGCCCCGGTAAAAGAGAGTACCGCCTGCATTTAAAACCCAGTGCTGGGGTGCTTGGTGTAGAGGCCCAAACGGTAGCAGAGCAACTGCGTGGTGCCTTCCAAGGCATTACCGTGGACGAATTTCCTGTGGGGGCTGAATCCTATGAGGTGGATCTCCGGCTGACCGCAAGTGACCGCACCAGCCCAGCGGATTTGGATAACTTTACCCTGGTCGGTCAAAATGGTGCCTTAATCCCCTTATCTGTGGTTGCCGATCTGCAACCGGTCCGAGGTTGGGCTAGAATTCACCGGGTAGATGGCCAGCGCGCCATTACCATTCAGGGCGATGTTGACCGCAGCTTGGCCAATGCTCAGGAAATTATGGGCTTGGCCAAGAGCCAATTCATACCTGATTTATTGGCGCGTTATCCCGATATTTCCTTCGACCCCCAAGGCCAGGGTAAAGAGTCGGCCAAAACCGGCAAATCCATTATGCGCAATGTACTGCTGGGCATGATCGGTGTCTATATGCTTCTGGCGCTACAGTTCCGGGGTTACTTGGCACCATTAACAGTTATGCTGGTTATTCCCACCGCATTTATTGGTGTCATCGTTGGGCACATGTTGATGGGGCTGGATTTAACCATGCCCAGCATTGTGGGTATGGCCTCCTTATTTGGGGTGGTGGTAAATGACTCGATCTTGTTGGTCGTCTTTATTCGTGAACAGCGAGAAGCCGGTGTTCCTACCCTAGTTGCCGCCAAACAGGCGGGACGGGCCAGGTTCCGCCCTATTCTTCTCACCTCCATCACCACTGTGGCGGGTCTTATGCCGCTGTTGATGGAAAAGAGCCTTCAAGCTCAGATTTTAATCCCCTTAGCCACCAGTTTGGCCTTTGGTCTGGCGGTTGCCACGGTGGCCGCTCTGTTTGTGGTACCTGCTGTTTACTGTATCTTGGACGATTATGGAAAACTGGATAAGCTGCATGGGGAGAGACCAGAAGCACCCTAACGTTATAAACCATACAAGCCAGTGCCATACGACATGATAGGGCTCTGGTTTATTTAAGGCGCAACACATCCATGATCTATGTCGCACTTTTTATCATCGGCTACCTTGTCTACTGGGCAGGGCAACTCATTTTTACACTCTATACCTGCGCTGCGCTTGCTCTGGTCATCTATTTATGGTGGAAAGCCAAACAGCATCGAGATCGGGATTTGGGCAAAAAAACAGCCTAAAAACCACCCTCCAGCTATAAGGGGGAAGAGGATTGACATGCCCGACCACCCCACCAAAAAAATGGGGAGCCTTTTAGAGTTAACCGATTAATCATGATTGGCTAGAAACCCTTTATAACTAAAAGCCCCCAACAGACAATCCTGCTTTTCTAGGTTTTTGGGATTTGCTGGTGTAAACTGACCTGCGGAATGTCAAAAAGTCAGATAATCCATCACCCATATCGGGTGGACGTTGGGGAGTGCACCACATGGTTCAATGCTACACACGTATCATCCCCCTTGGCCTACTCCTCACCTGGCTGACCCTCTTGGGCCTACCCGCACCAAGTTTGGCCCAACCCCTGCTGGCAGGCCAATCCATTCGTGTCTGTAACGATGGCGCCGAGTGGCCCCCCTTTGCCTATTTTAAGAAGGATATGAATGGGGAAAAAAGCAAAGAGAGTGCAGGCTACTCGGTTGATTATCTTAATACCATGGTCACCCCTAAACATCTAAACTTCACCATGGACTTAATCCCCTGGGCACGCTGCCAAAAGTGGGTTACCCAGGGTAAGCGCTACCATATGTTAATGGATGCCTCCATTAACCCCGAGCGTGCCGCCAACTATCGGATCACCCAACCTTATTACCAAATTCATGGGTTGATTTTTTACTCACAGAAACGCTTTCCAAACCATCCTGAAATTCATACCCCCAAAGATCTGCTCGCCTTTAAGGTTTGCGGCCAACACGGCTACAACTACACCCCATTTGGCATTGAGAACAGCCATGTGGATATGGCCACTAAAACCTTCGCGCAACTCCGCCGTCGATTGCAGGCGGGCCGGTGTGACATTTTGCTTGGTTTTTATGAAATTTTACGCGGGTTGGGACAACTGGATCCTAAACAGTTAGAACAAGCCAATCTGGCCTGGAAGCGCCCCCACTGGGTTAAACCGACAGGGTTCCATATGATGGTCAGCCGTAACCTACCGTATTCAGAAGAACTATATGGGGTGTTAGAACAGGCCATTACACAGATGAAGCGTACTGGGCAGCAGCAAGAACTGCTGGATCGGTATCTGCAAAGCCCAACCCTACCATGAACACGCTATGGCGACATAGACGCCCCCGGTTAGGGGTCAAACTCCTGCTGGGTATTCTGTTGCTGAGTGGCATGCTCACCCTGCTGATCTCGGGGTTACAACTCTATCTAGAGTATGATCGTGATCTACAGGCGTATGAAGAGCAATTGAGTATGATCCAGGAAAGCCGCCTACCTGGCCTTATCCACAGTCTCTGGGTGGTAGATGATGATCAGCTTAAACTCCAGGCAGAGGGCATACTTGGACTGCCAGGTGTTATAGCTGTGGTGGTGGAGAATGAAGAGAAACAGTCTCTCATTTTTGGCCAACCTAAAACTGATAACACCGCACTGATTCGGCACTTTGCCCTAACCACCCAGTTCCAAGGGGAGTCGGTGGCCGTCGGCACACTACACATCACCATGGATCTGGCGCGTATTAACCAAGATATGGTTGAACGTCTTATTCTTGTTTTGGGCACCCAAGCGGTTAAAACCTTTTTAACCTCCCTTTTTATTCTGTTATTGGTCAGCTGGCTGATCACCAACCGTCTGGCCAAACTGGTTCAATATACCAGCGACATACACCCCGATGATCATGTCACGAATCTGGAGACCCCTGTATCCATTGCGCGTAGTCCGGGTGATCGTTGGCCTGATGAACTCGATGAGTTGATTGAAGGCATTAATCTTAACCGGGCCGAGCTACACCGGTACATACAGGATGCACGGCACCATCGCTCGGAGCTGGAAGCACGGGTAGCCGAACGCACCCGCCGCCTGGAAGAGGTGAATCAATCCATGGAGGAGGAGGTCCTGGAGCATCAACAGACGGCGGCTTCACTTTCCATTCAACAGGAGAGTTTAACCGCGACGATGGAGTCCATTGAGGAGGGTATCTTGGTCGTGGACGATCAACGTCATGTTTTACATGCCAATGCCCGTTTTCAAGCCATGTGGCGTATTCCTGACGATGTGATGGCCAGTGGTTACAGCCCGACCCTACTACAAGCGGTGGCATCACAATTGACCAACCCTGATCTTTTTTTAAATCAGGTCGAGGATCTTTATGCCTCGGATCGGCTGGATAATGATCTACTCATTTTTAAGGATGGACGCTATTTTCAACGTAGTAGCCGTCCACTGGTGGTTCATCATCAAATAAAAGGTCGGGTCTGGAGCTTTTTGGATATCACTCAACAAAAACAAGCGGAGCAAACCCTGCGGCAAGCCAAAGAACAGGCGGAAGCATCCAACCATGCAAAGAGTGCCTTTTTGGCCACCATGAGCCATGAACTACGCACCCCGATGAATGTGGTGTTGGGGATGGGGGAGTTACTGCATGAGTCAGGCTTAAATGGGGAGCAGAAGAAATTTCTTAACCGCCAACTGCGGGCTGGCAATAGTCTATTGGATCTGATCGATGATATTTTGGATTTGTCTCGAATTGAAGCAGGCCAACTGACGTTAGAACCCTACCCGCTTAATCTGCCCCGTTTTTTACAGGACCTCTATGAACTGTTTGAGCAAAGCGCCCATGACAAAGGGTTAACCTTAAACTTTCCAGACCAAACGCAGCTACCTGAGCAGTGGATTACCGATCCCATACGGCTTCGGCAGATCTTAATTAACCTGCTGGGCAATGCCATTAAATTTACCGGCAAAGGTCATGTCACGCTACAGCTTCATCACCATAAAGAGACCTCTCTGTACTTTGCCGTGGTGGATAGTGGTGTGGGCATACCCGAAGATCGTCAGCAGGTTATCTTTGATAAGTTTACCCAGGCGGATGTCAGCATTACCCGTAAGCATGGCGGTTCTGGCTTGGGGTTAACCATATCCACACAGCTGGTGGATATGTTGGGGGGTACCTTAAGCGTACAAAGCCAACCCGATGAAGGGAGTACATTCTGGTTTGAACTGCCCTTACACCATCTGGATACAACCTATGCTCAGCAGCATCAGGCACGGACCTTAACCGTTGGTAAAGCCCGCCCTGGCCATATTCTACTTGCTGAGGATTCCGAAGATAACCAAGTGTTGCTCAAAGCTTTTTTAAAGGGGAGCCCCTATACCATTGACGTGGCCAATAACGGGGCTGAAGCGGTCACATATTTCCAAGAAAAGCGCTACGACTTGGTCTTAATGGATATACAAATGCCCGTTATGGATGGGTTAAGTGCCACACGGGCCATCCGAAATTGGGAGCATCAGCAACAACGACAACCCATACCCATATTGGCACTAAGCGCCCATGCTCTTAAGGGAGAGACGGAACGCAGTCTGGAAGCTGGCTGTCACCAACACCTGACCAAGCCCATCAAAAAGCAGGCCCTACTCCAAGCCCTGCAAGAGGCGCTATCTGAGCCATCCTAAAACAAGGGTCGAGCCCTCTCTATTGGCTGGCGTCCCAATGATACTTCAGTTCCAACATAATACTTCGACTAGGCATGGGATAATCATCGGCAATCACACCATCGCTGGGTTCATAGTAGCGATGGTTAAATACATTGCGGATCAACAAGCCAAAATCCAAAGCTTTCATAATCTTGACACGTTTTAATGCCAAGTTGACCAAGAGTGTATCTTTCATCTCTGGGCGGCTGTCATCCGTATCTCTGGCCCGATCACCAATCCAATGCAGTTCGGTATAGAGCTTCCAATGGGTTTTAAAATCCCATGTCGCCCCAACAAACCCCTGCATACCAGGTGCTGCCGCAATGCGTGCCCCACTCTGTGCATCTTCCGAGTGCTGCCAAGCATAGTTCGCGGTTAGTTGAAAATCTTCCCGCAGCTGCCAACGGCCCTCCCACTCCAGGCCATGTCCATTCTGATCTCGCGCATTTTGATAGGTCTTGGTCGTCGCACCACTATCCTGTACATGCTCAATCAAATCCTTAGCCCGATACCCGTAGAGGTTCAAATCCATACTCAACGCAGGCGTAGGTTGATAGTTAAAGGCCAGCTCCAAGGTACGAATGGTCTCTGGCTCCACCGAAGGATTACCAATGGAGACCGGATTGTTCATGGTATAGAGCTCATTAAGGGAAGGCGCCCGGAAGGCATGCGCATAAAGCAGTTTGGAGGTTAGATCTGGCCGGGTTTTCCAGACCAAGGCGGTTCGTGGATTAAGTGTTGCCCCGACATCGGAGATATAATCCAAGCGCAAACCACTGGTCAGGGACCAATCGTTGGTAAAGGCCCACTCATCCTGAACAGAGCCATGCCACACCTTGCGTATGACATCCGGCAGATAAACACTGTTGCTATTGGCTGCTGTCAGGGTGCCATCGATGGGAGAAACCGTACCGTCGATAATACCAGGACCAAAGTTCTGCGTAGCAAAATGGTTGGAGTCCTGATACTCCAACCCTGCCGCCAGCCGAACCCGGTGGTTATCAAAGCCCTTATAAACACCCACGGTTTCAAAGCTACTAACCCGCTGCTTTGTCACAGGGTTGCCGATATAGCCATCGGTAAAGGTAACCAAACCGGTTGGGGCTGTACCCCCAACATTACCATCGGTACCAATGGCGAGGATGGTACCGGCTGGAAAAAGAATCCAGGGCTTGGCCTCACCACGAAAATATTGAAAATCCAAATGGGCCGTGAGATCCCAATCATCCCACAGATCGCTGTTCTGGTAGGTTAAGTTAGCCCGCAACAGTTTTTGGTTCCAACTGCCTTCAGGATCCAACGCTTTGGCCACACCTTGGCCCGTCCCGACATCATAGTTTTTCCAATGCCACAGCTTGAGTTCCCAATTCTCCTTTTGCAAGGTCAGGTGCATGTTAGCAAGGTGATAGCGGGTGTTCAGAGAACCTGGTGCTAAAGAGGCATTGCTACCATTGATACCGTCCAGGGTTGTTTGCAGATCACTGCTGATGGTACGGTCCCGGTCCCCAGCGGTCTCATGCCACTCCATGGTCAATGCGGTGGCAAACCCTGCCAGTTTACCGCCGGTCTGTAACCAGGCTTCACGGGTTTTGAACGAGCCAAGGCGCATACCATACTGTGTGCCCTTAACATCCTCCGGACTTTTGGTGATAATATTGATCACACCCGCAAAAGCGTCGGCCCCATACACCGCAGAACCCGGCCCACGGATCACCTCAATACGTGAGATCATCGTAATAGGCAGTTTAAATTGCCGGGGTCGGGCATCGTTACTGGTGTTGTGAACTTTACGCCCATCCACCAACATTAAGACTTGCGGGTTCTGATCGGTATGGATACCCCGGAAAGAGTAAAGGGGGCTAAGCAGTACGTCTGAGGGGGCAACATGCAGACCTGGAATACGTTCGAGCACTTCATCCAGATGGGTCGCCCCCATAGCCTGGATCTCTTCGGCAGTAATAATACTGGTTACAGCGGGGGATTCGGCCAACGCCGTCGGCAGACCTGTGGCAATGGTCACAATGGCCACATCCGCCAGTTCGGAGAGGGAGAGTGCAAAAGGATCAAACTCCTCCTGGGCTGGTGATGCCAACAGTACAGAGGAGTATCCCATAAATAGGACAGCTGCCGTACTCCGTATGATGGTGCGCCTCACCATGAAAGCCCTCTCCCATAGATTACAACACGCTAGGTAGACTCCACTATACCACACAAATCATTGGTGAAAATCAATTTTTTTCAGAACGCACAAGCAGTTAACTAACATCAATTAATACGGATATATGGCATACCTTATTCCTTACACTGTTCGGTAACAACTTGCATTAATGTGGCCTTACGTATGGGTTTGGTAATATGGGCATCACACCCTGCCAATAACGACTGTTGTTCATCTCCACGCATGGCATGCGCTGTGAGCGCCACAATGGGAGTTGCCTCACACCCTTGCTGCTGCTCCCAATGACGAATCTGTTCCGTGGCCTGCAAACCGTCCATGACGGGCATTTGAATATCCATTAAGACCAGATCAAACGATGCCTGCTTAAATGCTTCAAAAGCCGCATGCCCATCCTCCACAAGGGTTATCTGATGCGCACTGCCCTTAAAGTATGCCTTGATAAGCAGACGGTTATCTTCCGCATCTTCAGCGATTAAGATGGATCGACCGGGCAGAGGATTTGTTTTTGGCGCCACCACTTCCGTGATTTTCCGGGTATGTTCAGGCTCCAGTTGAGGCCCTGCTGGGGGTGTTTGAAGCGGAATCTCAAACCAAAACTGACTCCCCACCCCCGGCGTGGATTGCACACCGATGCGCCCCGCCATGCTCTGCACCAACTGCTGGCTAATGGCTAGACCCAGACCACTCCCTCCATATTGGCGGGTAATCGAGCTGTCCACCTGGAAAAAGGGGTTGAAAATCTGACTCTGCTGCTCTTCTGCAATACCAATTCCACTATCTTGCACGTCAAAACGCAGGGTTGAGCCGGCCTGGTTCTTAACAGATAAAGCAACCGTCCCCCCCGCCTCGGTAAACTTAATGGCATTACCGAGCAAGTTCAGTAAGATCTGGCGTAACCGCTTTGAATCACAACAAATGGTTTTGGGCAGGGGGGGATCCAACATAGAGGTTATAGCGACCTCTTTAGCCCCAGCCCCATGCGCTTGGACCTCCAGAGATTCATCAACCAACTGCTGAAGCACAACCCCCTGACTATCTAGGGTAATACGACCCGCTTCAATGGTGCGCATATCCAGAATATCGCTAATCAGAGCCAGCAAACCTTGGCCAGATCGAATCAGAATATTCAGCCACTCCTGCTGCTTGGGGTTAAGCGTACTCTGTGCCAGCATTTCGCCCATTCCCAAAACCGCATTAAGGGGTGTGCGCATCTCATGGCTCATCACGGCTAAAAATTGGCTTTTGGCCTCATTGGCTGCATCTGCCGCCTCTTTAGCCGCCAATAATTTCTCTTCAGCCTGTTTACGCTGGGTGATATCCCGGATCATGACGGAGAAATAGCGACGCTGCTCCTGCAACCATGTGGCCAGAGAGAGCGCCATGGGGAAAACCACCCCCATTTTTGTCACCCCTTGCATCTCAACCACATGGTCCAACAAGGCACCTTGGGCTGTGTTAATGGCATCCGCCAGCGCCTTGGCATGCCCCTGCTGATCCGCTGCAAGCAGTTGCTCAATAGGCTGCCCCACAACATCCTGAGCCCGATAATGAAACAGATTTTGAGCCGCTCGGTTCCAAAATGTGATCAACCCCTGATCATCGGTCGTGATAATGGCATCCTGGGCTGCTTCAGCTAGAGAGGTAAACTGCTGCTGTCTGGCTTGCACCTGCTCCTTCTGACGGATGGTCTGCATGACCTCACAACTGTAGGAGGCCAACAATAATCCAACCTCCATATCCTGTGAGATAAATGGGGCATCTATTTTGTCATGCAGTGCGACCAGACCAACCACCTCATGGCTGCGATTAAGCAGCGGAAAAACCAATAGAGAGCCGTTGACATATCCCGCCCAACCACTACCTGTTACCTGCGGATGTTGGCCGATATCGGCCATTAAAACCGGCTGCTTCTCATATAAAGCCTGACCAAAAACCGTATCTCTACCCTTAGGCATGGGTAGGTTGGAGGGGGCATGTGCGCCATCCAACACCGCCACCCGTACCAACTGATCCCCGTTCATGCGATAAAAGCTCCCCCCTTTAACCTGCATATGCTGACTAAACTCCATCAACATTTGCTGACCAAAATGGGAAACCGTATCACAGGCTGAAAGGGTGTGTGCCGACTTAACCACAGCCTGCAGTCGCTGATTGAGTGTGGTTAGGGAGTCATTGGCGGCTTTAAGCGCCTGGGTCTGTTGGGCAACTTCTATCTTTAACTGAGCGTGATGTTCCTGATTTTCCCGCAACAGGCGCGCACGCTCCAAAACGGTACTGGCGGTATGTTCTAAAACCATCATGTCCTGTATCGGTTTAAGCAGGTAGTCCCAAGCCCCTAATCTTAAGGCTTCAACCACATCACCCACCGCACCGGTTCCTGAGATCACCACGACAGGCGTTTGGGGAGAACGCTCCCGTATACCAGCCAAAACCTGTAAGCCATTCATCACAGGCATACGCAGGTCCACCAACACCAGATCCGGCTGCATGCGATCAAAAACTTCCAACCCCTCTTGGCCATTGGTGGCCTCAATAACCTGATAGCCAAACTCTTCTAGGAACATACGAATGCTAATACGAATCGCTTTTTCGTCATCAATGGTTAAAACCAGAGGTTCCTGTTCAGGCTCCTGAGACATTATGCCTTCTCCAATAAGGGTTCAATCCCTTGAACCAGGGCATGCAGATCATTAAGCGGCTTGAAAAAAAGCTGGTTTTTGGTCATGCCCAATCCCTGCAAGACATCCGAAAGCTGATAATCCACCGAACCGGTATGGATAATAAACCGCATAACGGGCCAGCGCTCTTGAGCCTGAATAATAAACTGATCGCCATTGATCCCTGGCAACCTCAGGTCGACCACAGCCACCGCAAAGTGTGTGGTTTCACATAGGGTCAAAGCCTCTTCAGCACTCTGTGCTGTGGTGACCAGAAAATCATACTCTTCAAGAAAGGCAGCCAAACTAAAGCGGATAGAAGCTTCATCATCCACCACCAGCACATGCCGATTTTCCCATTTATCCATCACCCTCTCCCACAGGCTCAGGCAGTGGAAGACGTACAATAAAGCAGGACCCCTGCCCTTTGACCGACTCAACCGACATACTACCACCATGGTTTTCGGTGATAATAAAGTAGGAGACCGACAGCCCTAGCCCCGTCCCTACGCCCACCTCTTTGGTGGTATAAAAGGGTTCAAACACCCGGCTGCGTACCGACTCTTCCATCCCGGGTCCATTATCCTCCACCTCAATACAGACCGATTGATTCTCCGTATAAAGGCGCAAGGTAAAACAGGGGGCCTGGGTGGTACCGGCCATGGCCATGGCTTGGGCACCATTTTTTAGCAGATTCAAAACCACCTGCTGAATTTTAGTGCCGTCACAGGGAACCTCAGGCAGATCATCGGCATAGTGTCGGACCATCTCAATTTTACGGAAGTCATACTTCTTCTTCAGATCATAATCATTGGCCGCCAACTCAATGGTTTGGTCCATCAGTTCAGCCAAATTATGGGGATAAAAGCTAGACTCACTCTTGCGGCTAAAGCTGAGCATATTCTCCACAATACGGGCGGCCCGCTTACCAGACTCCAGCACCGATGCCATCATTTCAGGCACGCCACGCTCCTTGAGGTAGTGGTCTAGAGGGTCCATTTCCAAACCACACTGGGCGGCCACTTTTTGATTGCGAGGAGAGTCCGGGTTAAGCCGTAGTTCCATCACCTGAATATTCTGCAGAATACCGGCCAGAGGATTATTAATCTCATGGGCCATGCCAGCAGCCAGCCCACCCACTGAGAGCATTTTTTCCGACTGGATCATCATCTCTTCAATCTGCACCCGGTCGGTCACATCATCCACCCGAATCACCGCCCCCTGCACACGGCTCCCCACCAAAGGAAAGATGACAATATCGGAAAAACGTTGTGCCTTGCCCAAGAGACAAGCGACCTTGGCGTCCTTCTGAATCTCATTCTCCGCCATGGCCCGTTTAATTTTATCCCACTCTCCCATCATTTCCGGGAAAGCCTCTTTTAAGGGAAAACCCAACACCTGCTCAGCGGGACGCCCGGTTAGCACCGCCGCTTTATGGTTCCACTGGGTAACCCGACCCTCCAGATCTACCCCGACCAACATCGAGGGCATGGAGTCAATAATGTTAGAGAGCATATTACGCAGGTGCCGTAGCTCTCTTTCATTACGCTGGCGCTCGGTCAGATCCAATCGCAAAGAGCGATCCTGAGTTTCAATGGTGGCCACCATGCTGTTAAAGGCTTCGGCCAACCGTCCAAACTCATCTTCACTACGTTGAGGTACCCGTAAGGAGTAATCTTGATCTTTGGCAATACGGCTGGCGGTATCCACCAATTGGGAGGCCGGTTCTGAAATCAACCTTTGCAGTAAAAAGGAGAGCGGAAAAGCCGCAACAACCGTCAATAGAATAATAATGGCTGCTGCAATCAGCAGATTTAAAAACTGCCCATGTAGTTTTTGTAGACCTGAGTAGATGGCGATACGCCCAACAGGGGTGCCCTCTACTTCAATGGGCAGCACCACCTCTATACTCACATCGGTGTGATGAACACCCGCAACTGTAGAGAGGGTGTTACAGCGTGGTGCGTTTTGCGCATCCCGATAGTAGTGGGCGAAGGTCCGTTGATCAGAACCATACAGACACGCACTTAAGATGGCGCTTTCTGCACTCAGTGCGGCCAAATTCTCCTGGCCCAGGCGCTGATCATCAAAAGCAAGTGCGGCGGTACTTCGATCCCCAATAACCTTGGCCAACACCCGCAGCTCTTCGGTCATAGCCCGATCAACGGCCTGCTTGTTTAACACAACAAAAGCAGCACCTGAAATAAGCAGGCCCAGTAGGGACACGGCCATGATCATGACCACCAGCTTCCATTTAATCGGCAGGGTAGAGAGCGACTTCATGGTGCCCCTCCCGATCTGGAGTCACGTACAATATCTGCAATTTCCAGCAATTTGGCGCTTATTTTCAGCCCTTCGCGCCGGGCGGAATCCAAATTAACCTGCAGACGCACCTTATCCCGTTTGATAATAAAACCAATGACCCCACCCTGGGCGGCAAAACGGGGCTGATCACTCACAGTTAGAATGCCCGAATGACGTAATGTGGTAAGGGCCTGCTGCAAAGGCCACTGGCCAGAACGCCCCACAAAGACCACAGAACATCGCTGAAGATGCTGCAGGTCCTCTGCACGCACCACCTTCAGTGCCTTACCTTTGGCCTTATGCCGCTCAATGGGGTCAATCATGCGCCCAAAAGGGTCTGTACCGATTAAACAGATCTGGATCTGCTCGGCATCTTTTTTAAGGCTGGCGTGGGGAAAGTCAATAAAACGAAGAAAATTATAGATATAAGCGGCTTTGACTTTATACTCGACCTGCTTGGCTTTACTTAACGGTCGGGCACGGGCCATGGAACCCTCGGCACACACTAAGAGCACCAAAACCGGTATGAACCATTTCAACATATGGCCCATACCGTGCCGCAGCTTGGCCAGCACCATACTGCTGGAATGCGGATTACCAGACCTCATTTTTTCCGTACATACCTTTTGCAGTTTATAGCCATAATCGTCAAAGTATTTGATGCTTTACTCCAACAACAACCGCCCTATCTACAACAGAACCTGTCAAAAAGACTAACACTTCTATATCTCTATGAATAGCACTTTACCCACCACCAAGACTGTAGAATAAAGTGTGGAGTTTACCCCCTCACCTCAATAGAGGAACGAGAGAGACAACACCACATGGTTGGCTGCATTCTTCAACCCTAGCAACCAACCTGTCATAAGCGATGAAGAAACCACGCCAACCGGCCCGTTGCTTAAAAAGAGGCTTTAACCCACCCCTGAAAATATGTCATGGTGAACAGATCGTTTCTCTTCGCGACATAAATGGTGATACACAACCAAATAGGGTGGCCATGGCAACCTCCTGGACCTTTGAGCTGGATCTACTAAAAGAGCTGTTCAATATCGGCATTGGCCGCTCGGCTGACACCCTGAGTCGCATGGTAGATGATGAAGTTCTCTTTCAGATCTCAGATGCCAAGCTACTCAGCCCAGAGCAACCGGCAACCCACCACACCCCAGAAGAACTGTCCTCTTTTACCGTTCAACTGGCGTTTCACTATCAAATTGATTTCGGTAACCACTCTATCCCCACCATGGTCACCCTACTGGCCAGCCCCGAACGGGTGAACCGGCTGATCGCCCGCCTCTATGGTGAGGCGACCAACACCCATGAGCTGGATGAACCCAGCCGGGATGTCTACCGTACGGTGATGGATCTTTTTGTCTCAACCTGTATGGGGAGTGTCTCTGATCTGCTTGGGGTAACCGTTCGCCAGGAACGTATCTGTTTTGAGAACCATGACCTGGGTGCCCAAGGGCTCGCCTGCCCAGCCAGCAACAACTGTCTCTGTTTGGAAATTGCGTATACCATGCCCAACATTGAACTGGAGGGCCAACTCCACCTGCTGTTTGATGCCGCCTTACTGCCGGATCTCACCGAGCGGTACCAAACCATTTTGGCTCGGGCCGAGGGCTAACCCATGCAAAAACGCCCATCCAGCGATATGAATCTAGGCCCAGGAGAGCTCTTTATCGGCTTTCGCCATGCAAAAGTACGTACCATTCTTGGCTCTTGTGTCTCTGTCACGCTTTACCATAAGGGTCCTCGCCCCATGGGGGCCATCTGCCATGCACGGTTACCCAACTGTGGGCATGATCTGGATGCCGCAACCCTACTTCGGGATGACGACACCCACTACATGGATAGTACCCTGACCTTTATGATCCGACTGTTCCGTGAGATGGGCTTTAAGGATGAAAATGTGGAGGCCAAACTTTTTGGCGGCTCCAATATGTTTGATAAAAAAGCAGGCCCCAGCTTAATTACGGTTGGGTTGCGCAACATACAGACAGCCATGGATATTCTTAACCTTGAAGGCCTGCATCTGGTGAGCTCAGATGTCGGTGGCAGCCAGAGCCGCACCCTACTCTTTGATACCAAAACCGGAGAAGTTTTCATGAAGCGTGGCGGCATGCTGCCCAACGAACAGAGCTAAGGTCACCACCCTATTTTGACCCATAACTCGGCGACTTCAGCCCACCTAATCGGCCCCATAGGTCAGTACCTTCGTTACAGCAGTGCCGTTTTCTCCAGTTCAAGGATTTGATCACGGAAGAGAGCCGCCTGTTCAAAGTTCAGATCTGAAGCGGCATCATGCATCTCTTTTTCCAGCTCTTTAATGCGTTTTTCCAACGCTTTTCCAGCCAGGGGTTGCATACGATCCACTTGGGACTTGGCCTGACCTTTCCCCTTTTTCCCCCGCCCTTTGGCACCAGATGCCGAGCCCGTCTCCATCATCTCTCCCATAACATCCGACACCTCACGTCGAACGGACTGGGGTATAATGCCATGCTCTTCATTGTAGCGGATCTGTATGGCCCGGCGCCGATCCGTCTCCGCCAACGCCCGTTCGATTGAACCGGTTCGCTTATCGGCATAAAGGATGACCCGACCGTCCACGTTTCGGGCCGCCCGGCCAATGGTCTGTACCAAGGAGGTTTCTGAACGCAAAAAGCCCTCTTTATCAGCATCTAAGATCGCCACCAAACCCACCTCAGGAATATCCAGCCCCTCCCGTAACAGGTTAATACCAATCAACACATCAAACTCACCCAAGCGTAGATCACGAATAATTTCCATACGCTCAATGGTATCGATATCCGAGTGCAGATAACGCACTTTGATATCCAGATCCACCAAATAGTCGGTTAAATCTTCCGCCATACGCTTGGTTAAGGTGGTGGCCAGAATACGATGACCATGGGTAATAACCTTTTTGATCTCATGGATCAGATCATCAACTTGATGCTCCACAGGCCGTATTTCAACCTCAGGATCGATCAGACCCGTAGGACGAATAATCTGCTCAACCACCCGTCCATCGGCCTGGTCCAGTTCCCATTGAGCTGGGGTCGCGGAGACATGAATGGTGTGGGGACGCATATCCTCCCACTCTTCAAATTGTAAAGGACGGTTATCCATGGCCGAAGGTAGACGGAACCCATACTCCACCAAGGTGCTTTTTCGTGAACGGTCCCCCCGATACATTGCCCGTACCTGTGAGATGGTCACATGACTCTCATCCACAAACAGCAACGCATCTTCAGGGAGATATTCAAACAGTGTGGGCGGGGGTGCGCCAGGTTTGCGTCCGGTTAAAAAGCGGCTGTAGTTCTCAATACCTGTGCAGTAACCCAACTCCTGCAACATTTCCAGATCCTGGCGGGTTCGGTTTTCCAGACGCTGGGCTTCCAGTAAGTGGCCATGTTTGTGGAAATCCTCCAACCGACTTTTAAGCTCTGTTTTAATGCCCTCCAGAGCTTGTACGATGGTGGAACGCTGGGTCACATAGTGACTGGCCGGAAAAAATGCCGCACTGGGCGCCGCGCCATAGTTCTCCCCCGTTAATGGATCGACTTCACTGATACGATCCACCAAATCCCCAAACAGCTCAACCCGGATCGCACGGGCATCCTCATGGGCAGGAAAAATTTCAAGGGTATCCCCCCGAACCCGGAAAGTACCCCGCTGAAAATCGATATCATTGCGCTGATACTGCATGGCCACCAGCTTACGAATGATCTCACGTTGCTCGATCTCCTGGTCCACCTCCAGCTCCAAAGACATCGCTTCATAAGACTCTGGCGAACCTAAACCGTAAATACAGGAGACCGACGCGACAATGATGACATCCCGCCGGGTAAGCAGGGCACGGGTTGCAGCATGGCGCATACGGTCAATCTGTTCATTGATGGAGCTATCCTTCTCAATGAAGGTATCGGTACGGGGGACATAGGCTTCAGGCTGGTAGTAGTCATAATAAGAGACAAAATATTCCACCGCATTATTTGGAAAAAAGGCTTTCATCTCGCCATACAACTGCCCCGCCAGGGTTTTGTTGTGGGCCAAAATGATTGCGGGGCGGCCAGAGCGCTCGATAACATTGGCCATGGTAAAGGTCTTACCAGAACCGGTAACCCCAAGCAGAACCTGATCTTTTAGGTTTTCTTCCAAACCATCCACAAGCTGTTCAATCGCCTGTGGCTGATCCCCCTGGGGTTCATACTCAGAAACCAGATCAAAGCGAGCAAGATCAGCACGCATGGGAAAGCTCCACTTCTGTTACCAACATGGGTGTTGAAAGCGCATGACAGTAAGCGTATAAAGGGCGGGTCATCTTCTTATAACGTATAGGAGTTTCGTGAATCATGGGTATTTTGTCGAATCGTGTTGCCAAGGTTAAACCCTCTGCGACATTGGCAGTAACTGCCAAGGCCAAAGAGCTTAAGGCAGCCGGACGTGATGTTATTGGCCTCGGTTCCGGCGAGCCCGACTTTGACACGCCCGATCACATTAAACAAGCGGCTATCGAAGCCTTGAATGAAGGCTACACCAAATATGTCGCCGTTGCAGGCATGCCAGAGCTGCGCACCGCCATCGCCAAAAAATATGTGGATGAGACAGGCTGTGACTACACTGCGGATAACACCGTGGTTACCGTGGGTGGTAAACAAGCCTTCTTCAATTTGGCACAAGCTACGCTGAATGAAGGGGATGAGGTTATCATTCCAGCCCCTTATTGGGTCTCCTACCCTGACATGACATTGCTGGCCGATGGTACGCCTGTCATCGTCAACACCCAAGAGAGCAATGGCTTTAAACTAACCCCAGCTGAGCTGGAAGGTGCCATCACCTCACGCACCAAATTTGTGGTGATCAACTCCCCTTCCAACCCCACAGGCAATGCCTATAGTATTGCCGAGCTGAAAGCCATTGCGGAGGTTCTGCGTAAGCATCCTCATGTCTGGGTGATCAGTGACGACATCTATGAAAAAATTGTCTATGACGGTTTTGAGTTCGCCACGCTGGTCAAGGTTGCACCTGATCTGCAAGATCGCACCGTTATTCTTAATGGTGTGGCCAAAGCCTACTCCATGACCGGTTGGCGTATTGGTTATGCCGTCGGTCCCGCAGATGTCATTAAAGCCATGGCCAAGATCCAGGGGCAAAGCACCTCCAACGCAACCTCTTTCGCCATGAAAGGCGCTTTGGAAGCGATCACCGGACCTCAGGATTGTGTTGAGCCTATGCTCAAAGCCTTTAAAGAGCGCCGTGACTATGTGGTTGGCCGTCTTAACGCCATGCCTGGTGTAAGCTGCCTGACCCCAGAGGGTGCTTTCTATGTGTACCCCAATGTTGCGGGCCTGGTTGGTAAAAAAGCACCAGATGGCACCGACCTAAAAGATACTGTAGCATTGGCCTCCTGGATGCTGGAAGCTGAGGGCGTAGCTGTGGTTCCAGGTGTGGCCTTTGGTCTAGACCCTTACCTGCGTCTCTCCTATGCCACCAGCATGGAAGATCTGGTTAAAGCTATGGATCGCATTGAAAAAGTCGCTAAACAGCTAAACAGCTAAACCATACGGTTAAGCTTTTTATCGTAGAAAAGGGTGTGTCCCCATGGACACACCCTTTTTTTTACCCACCCGCATACCCCCACTTAGCTCATCCCTCCCTCGCCTTCCACCTCTCATCATCCATCCCCTTACACCCGACACCCAACCTGCTCTCCATGCCCAGGTAAGCCACCGGCTAGAACTTATACCTTTATTCCTAATCTAAGGATCTGAGGACCAACAGGTTGAGGTAGAACACACCAATGCAGAACTTTGTGACTGAAGAGGATCAGCATTTGTCATGCCGATGCGTATACCATACCTTTTCTCTTGTATGACGCTTGTCCTGGCGTTGATTGGTATCATACCCACCTCAGCCTTAGCCAAGCAGAATGTGGTGTTACAGCTCAAATGGTTTCACCAGTTTCAGTTTGCAGGCTATTACGCGGCACTGGAGAAGGGGTTTTATCGTGAAGAGGGGCTAGAGGTTGAAATCCGCCAAGGAGGCCCTCAGATCCAGGTGGATCAAGAGGTGCTGAGTGGACGGGCTGAGTTTGGCATCCTGGCTTCCGAACTCATTAAAAAACGCATTGATGGCAAGCCCTTGGTCTTATTAAGCGTGATCATCCAGCACTCAACCCGCGCTCTTATGTTTAAAGCCGACCAAAACATTACAAAACCAGCTGATTTAATTGGAAAAAAAATAATGCTGAACCGGAGTGAACTGGCTGAGTTTTTGGCCATGTTCCGACAGGAAGGTATTGATCCCAAAAAGCTGTTCATTCTATCCAAGGATTGGCGCGCCAATGAAAAACTGATCTCTGGCGAGATCGATGTCATCAATGGCAGCATGGCCAACCAACCCTTTATATTTAACAGCAAAAATATCGCTGTCGACATGCTAAAACCCTTTGATTATGGGGTCGATTTCTATGGAGATAGCCTTTTCACTACACAGGCATTTTTAAAAGACAACCCCAAACAGGTCGCAGCCTTTAGGCGGGCATCCCTCAAAGGTTGGCAGTACGCGTTTAACCATGTGGATGAGATGATCGAGCTTATCCAAAAGCGCTATGCCAGCAAAAAATCCACACAACAGTTAACCTATGAAGCCCAAACTCTACGACAGCTCATACTCCCGGATATGGTGACATTGGGGCACATCAACCCAGAGCGCATTCAACGTATTGCCGAGACCTATCAAACATTAGGCATTGTTGATCGTTCCCTAGATCTCGACGCTTTTATTTATGCCCCCCCAACACACCACGATACCTATGATATCCAGCATATACTTTGGGCGGGTGTCCTGGTCCTGTTGGCCACAACCTTACTCTTGGCCCTATGGCGGCATTTATCTTTGCGCAGCATGCATGTTGCCCTACATCAAACCCACCAGCAGTTAAAACAAGCTTTGGAAACCGCACAGGAGAGTGAATCCCGCTACCGTGCCCTCTTTGAAGGTAGCCAAGCTGTGGAGCTATTAATCAACCCCAAAAATGGGCAGATTGAAGATGCCAACCCCAGTGCCCAGCACTTTTATGGGTATAGCCATGCTGCCCTATGCCAACTAAGAATTTATGATCTAAGCCTCTCTCACCCCACACGTATAGAACAGGAGATGTCTCAAGCCAGTCGCAGCACCCAATCCCCCCTACACTGCCAGCATCGGTTAGCATCCGGGCAGACCCGTCATATTGAAATGTACTCTGGCCCCATCACCATCCAGAACCAGAGGCACCTCTATGCCATTATTCATGATGTAACCGAGCGCATTAAGACCCAGCAGCAGCTTGAAGATGCCCGGAAACAGGCGGAGCAGGCCAACCGTGCAAAGAGTGCTTTTTTAGCGGTGATGAGCCATGAAATTCGCACCCCTTTAAATGCCATTTTGGGCATGACCGATGTACTCCTAGACTCATCCATGCATGAAAAACAGAAAACACAGCTTGCGGTCATTAACCAATCCGGCATGGATCTGCTGGCTCTTATAGAGGATATTTTAGACCTTACCCAGATTGAGTCGGGTACCATGCTTATGTATTACAACCCGATCGACCTGCAAACACTGGCACACACCTGTATTCAGCGTCATCTTTCACGCGCCATGGATAAAGGGTTAACACTCTTCCACCGTATTGATCCAGCCGTGCCCGAGCAGGTGATGGGGGACCCCAAACGCTGGCAACAGATTTTAGATCATCTGCTGGATAACGCGCTTAAGTTTACCGAGCAAGGTGAGGTCATTTTACAGATCTCACTAACAGCCCCCTGTCATATACATTTTTCAGTCTGGGACACGGGTTTGGGGATTCCCCCTGAGCAACAACAGACCATTTTCGCCCCATTCACCCAGGTTGACGGCAGCCAAACCCGAGCTTTTGGCGGTATGGGTTTAGGTCTCTGTTTATGTAAAAAGCTGGTTGACCGTGCAGGGGGTAAAATCTGGGTAGAGAGCAAGCTAAGCCAGGGCAGTGTCTTCAACTTCACCCTACCCCTGCTCACATACGAAGCAGAGAATGAGACAACAGCAGGTAACGAGCCACCCCAACCTGCCCCATCTAGCCCCTGTGCATGCTCTATCCTGCTGGCGGAAGATATCGACTCCAATGCGCTGGTGATCACCGCATTTTTAAGCCAAACCCCCCACCACGTTGAGCAAGTCACCGACGGGCAGCAGGCACTGGACCAGATCCAGTCTGGCAAAAACTACGACCTCATCCTTATGGATATTCAAATGCCGCAGATGGATGGCCTGGAAGCCACCCGTCAAATTCGCAACTGGGAACGTTCCATGGGCACACCCCATATCCCGATTGTGGCCCTAACCGCCCACACATTGGAGCAGGATGAGCAGCTCGCCCTTAAGGCAGGCTGCAATGCTTATTTAACCAAGCCCATCAGTAAACGCAGCTTGCTTGATACCATTTTACGTTATGGCGGCTAACGTTGTATCGACCAAACCCGATACAACGCCTGAATTGATACCACATCACCACCCCAGCCTGACCGGTACAGGTGCGTTCCCCCCCCTTCAGCAGGCTACCAGGACTACCCCTTTGTCCCCATTGCCCAAAGCGGGGTTCTTCTTATTAGAGGCGAATGTGATAACGCCGACGCCCACGCCTTTACTTCTACGTTGCTCGGTGTGCCACAAAACGCAACCGCACATAATCCGCCATCCAGTTGCCGCTTGTATCCATGAGACACGGTTTAAGCAAAGCCTCCACTTCGGCATAAAAGTGATCACGATCCATATCCGGTGCTAAGGCCAAAAAAGGGTCCGCAAAGGTTGATAGCCATCCACGTATCCCTTCACCCAAAGGTGTTGGCCGTGGGGTCAGCTGAATATTCTCGACCACAAACCCTGCTTTTTCCAATAACTGCCGGTAGTTTTCAGGGGTGGGAAAGAACCATGGGTGCTGAGCGGTATGGTTAGGATTATGCTGTTTCAGCACACCATTAATGGCCGTTATAATCGCCGCCACATTACCATAGCCCCCAAACTCCCCAACAAACCGACCCTTTGATCTTAAATGCGCATGAACCGACCGCAACACAGCATCGGCTTGGGGCATCCAGTGCAGTGCCGCATTGCTCAAGACAGCATCAAACTCGTGGGACAGGGTAAAATGCTGACCATCGGCCTGAACCACCTTCACCCCTTTTTTAGAAGCCTGTTCAAGCAGTTCTGAAGAGCTATCCAACCCCACCACATGGGCGCCCTGCGCCATCAACTGGGCCGCCAACACCCCATCACCACACCCTAAATCAAGCACCTTCTTTCCGTTCACCTCTCCAAGCAACGCCAGCAGCGGCCTGCCCAGCTCAGCCACATACCCCCCGTGATTGGCGTAAAGATCAGCCTGCCATGATTGCTTGGCCTTAATATCTGCTTGCATAACCCAAAGGTATCCTCTCGTTCCAAGGGAAGGCCCCTTCCCTATCTAAAAAACTGAATCTGCACCGCTTGTGTTCAACACACCCTACCCTAAACACCTAGGACACCGATCACCCACTTGTTATGCTTAATCCGGCTTTGATCGTGGTTGTAAGCAGTCCTTGGCGACCAGACCGACCCGCCCCATGCTTGAGCGTGACCCGTAAGGATGTAACCTGATTACGTCACCCATGCCACACGCTGTAGATATTCTACCCCTTCTACGCGTGAATCAGGGTAACATGGCACCAGGAACTACTTGGGAGAGAACAAAAAATGACATCACCTAACCGACGCTTTTTATTATTAAATTATTATGCCACACCGGTATAAAACCCTGGCCAAGCTTGTGTTGCTGTTTGGGCCAATGATATGGATCAGTTTGATGATCTGGCGGGACGATTGGAAACAGGCGGCACATTGGTTAATCACCAACGATCAACCGGTGATGGCCGATGCGATTGTGGTGCTGGGTGGTGGCATTCCGACCCGCCCCAAAAAAGGTTTTGCCCTACTTGACCAGGGGTGGGCACCACAATTAATTTTTGTTGGGGATAACCGCTTAACGCTCCAACAAATTGGGCGCTATTACTGCAACATCTGCGATTTTAAGCGGCCAGATGTACACATACTTGGCGCGACCCTCAGCACCCATGAGGATTTACGGACAGTACGCACACATCTCAAGCCAGGGGCTTATAATAAGATTCTTTTGGTGACGGACCCCTACCACACCCGCCGGGCGCGTATTTTAGCAACACGCTTATTTGCAGCCCAAGATATGCAGGTTCATGTCATCAGCAGCCAAGGCTACTTTAAACTCAAACGTCCAGATACACCGTGGTGGAAAGATACCCTAACCCTAAGAACAGTGGTGAGTGAATGGATTAAACTCCTGATCTACACACCACTCATATGGATTATTGGCTGGTAGCTAGCACGCGTCATCCTGCAACCATGCTTCAATATCCTCTTGATCCGGCAACCCGCCACAATGAACCAACGTGTGATCAACCACCACACCCGGCATGGATCGCATCTGGTAGCGACGCATAAGGTCAGGGTCTCCACTATGGTGAAGATCAATCTCTACCCCTAACCGTTCGGCATGCATCTCAATAAGGTCACAGGTGGTTTTGCAGCTTTTACAACCACTGCCCAGAACCATAATATGCTTCACAGCTCTCTCCTCACCCACACTGACCATCAGAAGAACAGCGGTTTGGCCGATTTTCCATCACATCCAAGCGTTTTCGGTCTTCATGGTGCGGACTATCTATCGCCAAGCCCTGATGAACAGCTTTTAAAAGGTCTATGGCCCACAGAGGGAGTTGAGGGTGGATTTGATAATAGATCCATTTCCCCTCACGGCGCCCTTGTATGAGTTGACTGTTCTTTAAGAGTGTTAAATTACGAGAAATCTTAGGCTGTATGATATCCAGCCCATGACTGATCTCACAGACACACAGCTCACCTTCTGCCAACAGCAGCATCAATGCACGTAGACGTATGCCATCCACCAACATTTTCAGCACGGTTTCTGGAATCAAAAGATCAGACATGACAGCTCAACCACTCCCGCCAGGTTGTCATTAACAGCATCCACGTATCATAAAAACAAGCCGCCCATTAGACCATAAAAAACGGGTGGCCTATTCAAGACCACCCGTCCAGCAACAGGGGTAAACCCGATCCTGTTGTGCGCTTATTCGACAACAATCTTAGGCATCTTGGGGGCACTGCCACCGGCTTCCAGCTTGGCTTTAACCGCTTTGGCAATTTCACCATACTGCTTGGCCTGGGGTGAGTCAGGCCGTGCAACGACGATGGGCTTACCGGAGTCGGAATCCTTACGAATATCTTCGCTGATTGGAATATGACCCAGGAAGGCCATACCTGTATTTTCCGCTTCCTTCTCAGCACCACCATGGGAGAAGATCTCTGCGCGATGTCCGCACTCAGAACACTCATAATAGGACATATTTTCAATAATGCCCAACACAGGTGTCTCCACCTTTTTAAACATGTTCACCCCTTTACGCACATCGGCCAGGGCAACATCTTGAGGGGTCGAAACAATGACCACACCACTCAAAGGAACCTTCTGGGTCAGGGTCAACTGGGCATCACCTGTCCCTGGGGGAAGATCGATCACCATATAATCCAACTCACCCCAATCGATATCCCGCAACAGCTGCTCTACAGCCATACCGACCATGGGACCGCGCCAGATCATGGGTGTATCTTCTGGCATGAAGAAACCCATGGACATGATCTTTACCCCATATTTTTCCATGGGGGTAACCTTCTCACCTTTTTCAGCCTCAATACGGGGCATGCTCATCACACCCATCATTCGAGGCAGACTTGGACCATAGATATCGGCATCCAAAATACCCACCCGGGCACCTTGTTGATGCAGCGCCAACGCCAAGTTCATGGTTGTGGTGGATTTACCCACACCACCTTTACCGGAAGCCACAGCGATGACCTGTTTGACACCAGGGATTAAAGGCTCAGCTTGCTGCTGAGGATTTCCACTCATATTCACAGTTAAACGCTCCACGCCAGCAATGGCACTCAAAATTTGTGTGCACTGTTCTTTTAAGGGTTCGATATGGGGTACAGTCGCTTCGCTGATCAGCAGATCAAACTCCACCGCCCCCCCATCAATCTTGATGTTTTGTACAGAGCCCGATGAGACAATATCCCGACCTACGCCGGGATCTACCACCATGCGCAGGGCATCAAGAATCTGCGGCTCTGAGACATTCGTCATCCATTCAACTCCTACCATCATCTCACAAAGAGATTTTTCTATAACCGACCAAAGCATATAGAGACCACAGCCTGCGTCAAGCTTCGGTTTATTCTTATTAGTTGCTGCTGTAGACAGCTGGTGGTGGATGAAATTCCCAGTCAGGGGTCACTTTTTATTTTTATACCCCATAAAAAAAGATAACCCAACATTAGAACAACCCTATATAAGCAAAAGGTTTAATCTGTTACATCTTTGTTTTATTTAATAATTTAACACATATACCTGAGTGTTACATGGCATTTGCACTAGACATTATATACACCATTTTGTAAAGTGATTGGCTGTGTAACTGCCCTATTAAGCACGCGCTAAATTTTGCAGCGCCAAATTTTTATGCTAACGTTGGCAGTCATGTTATGCAGGGGTGATGTCTTATCTTCATCCTTGCGGTTGAAGGGGTCACCAAAGGTGGCTGGCTCCACTAAGCAAGGCAAAGTTCGCCTAACAACCGGGACAAAGTTGCTATGACCGAAGTCTCCTTTTCCAACTTTATGTTGATCCTGATCAGCACAGTGTTTGTGAACAACTATGTGCTGGCCAAGTTTCTTGGTGTCTGTCCCTTTTTGGGGGTATCCAAGAAGGTCGAAACAGCGGTAGGCATGACCTATGCGGTGATGTTTGTGATGACCCTGGCTGCGGTTATTTCGTGGCTGGTGCAGCACTTTATTCTCACTCCGCTGGATTTGGGCTATCTACAGACCATCTCCTTTATCTTGATCATCGCCTCTTTGGTGCAGTTAACCGAAATGGTGGTGCATAAGACCTCCCCCGTGCTCTATGCATCCTTGGGGATCTTCCTGCCGTTGATCACCACCAACTGTGCCGTTTTGGGTGTCGCTCTGCTGAACATTCAGCAAGAGAACAGCTTCATCAATGCCAGTATCTACGGTGTTGGTGCCGGTCTTGGTTTTGGTCTGGTCATGATTCTCTTTGCCGGTATGCGGGAACGCGTGGATCTGTCCGATGTTCCAGAACTGTTTAAGGGCTCCCCCATCTCTTTGGTCAATGCGGGTCTTATGTCCTTGGCATTTATGGGTTTTGCCGGGCTGGTCAAATAATCGATCTTAAGGAGGGCTAAACGATGATTGAAGCGGTTAGCGCTGTGATGAGTGTAGGTGGTATGGCCCTGTTTGCCGGTTTGGGCTTGGGCTATGCAGCCAAGAAGTTTCATGTAGAGTCTGATCCCATTGTGGAAAAATTGGAAGCCATTCTTCCTGCCACCAATTGCGGTATGTGTGGGCACCCTGGTTGCGCCCCCTATGCCCAAGCGGTCACCGAAGGGGAGGCCATTAATCTGTGCACCCCAGGTGGTAAAGCGGTGATGGAACAGATTGCTGAAATGCTGGGTGTCTCCCCTGCAAGTATGGAAGATGAAGGCCCCACCATTGCCTACATCAATGAAGATGATTGCATCGGTTGCACCGCGTGCATTAAGGCTTGCCCGGTGGATGCCATTATTGGTGCCAACAAGCAGTCCCATACCGTCATTGCTGTGGAGTGCACCAGCTGCCAGCTCTGTATTGAGCCCTGCCCCACCGATTGCATTACCATGGAACCGGTTGAGGTTGGTCTCTACGATTGGGAGTGGAACAAACCAGCTGGTCCCAACACCTCGGTACACTAAGTGTCGTTTTTTTGCGGTTTATGGCGTTTGCAAGCGTCATAAACGTTAACCCCATTCGATCCGACGTCTAACCCGGCGTTTTGTAAGGAGATCCCATGGGAATTTTGCAACAGGTGATTCGCGCCTTTCATGGTGGCGTTCACCCCGATGAAAATAAAGATCTGACCGCTGCTTGTGGTATTGAGTCCATGCCGATGCCGGCCAAGCTCTATGTCCCCCTGCATCAACACATTGGTCGCCCATGTGATCCCGCAGTGGGTATTGGCGACAAGGTGTTAAAAGGACAGATCATCGGCAAACCGGATGGTTTTATCTCGGCCCCGGTTCACGCCCCCACCTCGGGTACCATTACCGACTTTGTAGAGCACCCAGTGGGTCACCCTTCTGGTCTGCCCATGCTCTGTGCGGTGTTGGAGACGGATGGTGAAGACACCCAAATTGAGGGTCTAAAAGGGGTTGAAGATCCCTTTTCCCTGGAGCCCGCACAAATTCGGGACGCCGTACGAGAAGCGGGTATTGTTGGCCTGGGTGGCGCAACCTTTCCCAGCCACGTCAAGCTTTCCCCCCCTGGTGAAAAGGTGGTGGAACTGCTGGTGCTTAATGGTGTGGAGTGTGAACCCTATCTGACCTGTGATGCTCGCCTTATGGAAGAGCGTACTGAACAGATTGTGCAGGGTATTCAGATCATGCTGCACGCGCTGCAAACCAAGCAGGCTGTGATCGGTATTGAGGATAACAAGCCTGCAGCCATCGCGGCCATGAAACGGGCGGTGGATGGTGAGAAAAACATAACCGTTCAGGTCCTGCCGGTTATGTATCCACAAGGGTCCGAAAAACAGCTGATTGAAGTCCTCACAGGACGGCAAGTTCCCTCAGGCGGCCTACCCATTGATGTGGGGGTGGTTTGCCACAACGTGGCCACCGCCATTGCCATTAAAGAAGCGGTTGTTAATGGTCAGCCCTTAACCAAACGTGTGGTGACCGTGACGGGTCGTGGTGTTGTACGCCCAGCCAATGTCGAATGTTTACTGGGCACCACGGTTGAGGACCTCCTGCAGCAGTGTGGTGGTACCAAACCCAGCATGACGAAGCTGGTGATGGGTGGCCCCATGATGGGTGTGGCCCTACACAGCCCAAAAGCCCCTGTTGTAAAGGGCACATCCGGTCTATTGGTCTTGGAAAAACAGGAGACCACGGATAGTCCTGAGGGCCCCTGTATTCGATGCGCCAAGTGCGTCCATGTCTGCCCCATGAGCCTGATGCCTAATGAGATGGCTTGGCTCTCTAAAAATGAGCAGATGGACGCCCTGGCCGAGCATGACCTGTTTGACTGTATTGAGTGCGGCACCTGTTCCTATGTCTGCCCCTCCTCTATTCCATTGGTACACTATTTCCGCTATGGCAAGTTTGCCATTGAAGGGAAAAAGCGCGCCAAGCACCGCTCCGACCTGGCCAAGGTACGTACAGAGGTCAAAGAGAAGCGGGTGGCTAAAGAGAAGGCCGAACGCGAAGCCAAAAAAGCCGCGATGAAGGCCAAGCGGGAAGCCGCAGCGAAGGCTAAAGCAGAGGCTGCAGCAAAAGAAGGCGCCGCACCCGCAGATGCCGCTACCGAGGCACCCGCGGGGGATGATAAAGCCGCTAAAATTGCCAAAGCCAAAGCAGCGGCCGCAGCCGCACGGGCCGCCAAAGCGAAAAAAGCTGGTGGTGCTGAGGATGCACCGGCGGATGATGATAAAGCTGCTAAAATTGCCAAAGCCAAAGCAGCCGCAGCCAAAGCTCGTGAAGCCAAAAAAGCACGCGAGGCCGCTGCTGCTGGTGAGACTGCTCCTGCAGAGGAAGCACCTGCAGATAGTGTGGCGGATGAGAAGGCAGCTAAAATCGCCAAAGCCCGTGCAGCCGCAGCCAAAGCCAAAGCGGCTAAAGCAGCTCGAGAGGCCAAAAAGGCCCAAGAGGATGCTGGCGAATAATCAACACTCTGACTCCATTTTGGAGCGGTTTGGATAAGGCCAGCTGTGATGCGTCTGGCCGAAGCGGAGCGATGACGCTCCACCCAAGAAGCTGGGAAGAAAGCTTATGAATCTCATGACCTCTTCGTCTCCCCATGTACATGGGGGGGACTCGGTCGACAAGGTGATGATGACTGTCATCTACGCCTTAGCACCTGCAACCTTTTTGTCCATCTTTCTGTTTGGCTGGCCTGCCTTATTGGTGATTTTACTCACCGTAGGTTCATGCGTCGCCACAGAGCGCTGGACCAACCACCTGCGTAAACGTCCTTCAACGATTGGGGATAACTCAGCTATTTTGACGGGACTGCTGCTGGCACTGACCTTACCACCCCATTCACCTTGGTGGATCTGTGTGGTTGGTGGTGTATTTGCCATTGGTGTTGGTAAATCCATCTATGGCGGTCTGGGTTTTAACATGTTTAACCCAGCCCTGATTGCCCGGGTCTTTTTGTTGATCTCGTTCCCTGTAGAGCTCACCACATGGCCTGAGATCAGCCCCATTTTCCAAGAGGGTTCCTTCTCCCTGGCGCAAAGCTTCTCGATCATCTTTGCCGGTGACTATGGTGCCATCTCTCTGGATGCCATTACAGCTGCGACACCGCTGGGGCAGTACAAAGTAGAGACGGGTATGGGCAAAACCGTCGCCGAAGCACTGGGTGGGGATTACGGTTACAGTATTTTCCATACCTTTGCCGGAGATATTGGGGGTTCACTGGGTGAAACCTCGGCCTTATTCCTGCTGGCTGGTGGTGTTTGGATGATCCAACGTGGTCTGATCACGTGGCATATTCCGATCTCCATGATTTTGGGCACGCTCATACCCGCCACACTGATGTGGTTGATCAATGGTGATCTCTACCCTGATCCCGTGTTTCATCTGATTACAGGTGGTTTGATCCTTGGTGCCTTCTTTATGGCGACCGATATGGTGACCTCTCCTGTAACGACCAAGGGCATGCTGATCTTTGGTGCCTCCTGTGGCATCTTGACCTATGTGATCCGTACCTGGGGGGGCTACCCTGAGGGGGTTTCCTTTGCCATTGTGATCATGAACACAGCAGTTCCCCTTATTGATCAATACACCAAGCCTGTGGTTTACGGTAAATCCAAGAAGGAGAAGGCCAATGCCTAGTTTTATTCGCATGGGCCTGGTGTTGATGGTGGTGGGCGCAGTGGCAACCTTTGTGCTCTCCTCCTTGAATACAGTAACGGCACCGATCATTGCTTATGAAATACGTATGGAGACCTTGCGGGCGCTGCAAAATGTTCTTCCCCAAGGCTATGATAATGATCCGGTCGAAGACACCATTATGATCTCGGATCGTGCACTGAACAAAAAAGCTACGCCGGTTAAGGTCTACCGGGCCCGTAATGGGGAGGCGCCCTTGGCGGCAGCCTTTATGGTCACGGCACCTGATGGGTACTCCGGTGATATCAAAACACTTATGGCCGTAACCAGCGATGGGACCGTAACGGGTATTCAGGTAATTGCCCATGCAGAGACCCCAGGCCTAGGTGATAAGATCCAAGCCAATATCTCTGATTGGCCATTAACCTTTAAAGGTAAGACCCAAGACAACATCAAGTGGGGTGTTAAAAAAGATGGCGGTTATTTTGACCAGTTTGCTGGGGCCACCATTACACCACGTGCTGTTGTGAACTCGGTGAAACGGGGTTTGGACTTCTTCATGGATAACCGTGAAAAGTTCTTTGTCGCAGCTCCGGTTGCCGCACCAGCCCCCCAACCCGCGCAAGCGGCTCAATAGGCTGCTAAGGAGCGTGAGTCATGAGTGACATAACCAATCGCGAAATTATTGCCAATGGCTTTTGGAACAACAACGTGGTGTTTGCCCAGTTGTTGGGTATGTGCCCTCTGTTGGGTGTAACCACCACAGCCATGAACGGTATCGGTATGGGCATGGCATCTTTGGTGGTGGTGTTAGGGGCCAACATTGTTGTCTCGCTGGTACGAAGCTACATTCCCTCTGAGGTTCGTATTCCCAGCTACATCATCATCATTGCATCCTTTGTGACCATCGTGGACTTGACCATGAATGCCTGGATGCATGATATGCATAAAATCCTGGGTCTGTTCATTCCACTGATTGTGGTGAACTGCGCAATCTTGGGCCGTGCTGAGGCTTTTGCCAGCCGTAATACGGTTTCTAAAGCGGCTGTTGATGGTATTGCTTCAGGCCTTGGTTTTACCTTTGCACTGTTTGCACTGGGCGCCGCCCGTGAAATCCTAGGTGCAGGGCAACTATTTGGCTATGACATACTGTCCTGGACGGGCTTCCATCCTGCTCTGGGCTTTGTACTGCCCCCCGGCGCCTTTATTGCCCTGGGTTTTATTCTGATGGGGGTTAAGTGGATCGATCAAAAAAGGGAAGAGGCCGCAGCAAAACGGCCTAAACCTAAAGAGGAAAAGGCCGACGAGCCTGCACCAGAAGCGGCTTAAAAGCCGATTTAAAAAAAACCCGCCGCCCGATTGGACGGCGGGTTTTTTTATGGGCGTTTGCACGGTGATAGCTTAAGTCAGCCTACCCCGTTGCCTACACCCGTATTCTCTTGGGCTAAGTAGCCACCGCACACAGATCATGGGCCTGTGTGTATAAAACCATACTGGTCGTGAGCGATCGCCCGTTCATGCCGCACACTACTTAAGAACCGACCACTACAGTAGTGCTCTTAAAAAGAGACCAATCAGGCACGTTTAGGCAGTAGAAACGGACCACGGCTGCATGATATGTATTCCCCTGTGGCATGCCATCCTATAGACTATTAGCCACTGAAAACTTAACGGTCAGCGATGGTGCCTCACCCAAACCCTGCCCATACCAAGGTTCGCCCGGTGCGTCTTAGCCCATATTTGAGACTTTAGGCAGGTTCTGCTCTAGTTTTAGACACCACACTAGGCTTTTAATGCTATGCATACCCGTCTCTTTAAAACCTCAGACGCCACTGCGCTTTGTGAGATATTCCAGCAAGCCGTTCTTCAACTGGGGCCTAGCTATTATAATACGGAACAGGTTCGCATCTGGGTTAACCGCACTCCAACTCCGCAGGCCATGGCACAGCGTATGTCAGATGGCCGTTTTGTAAGAGTTGCTGTGGATGACCAAAACAACCCCATTGGGTTTATGGATCTTGAACAAGATGGGCACATTGATTTGTGCTACATACACCCTGACTGGGCAAGAAGAGGTGTTGGCTCAACCTTATTGCATGAGATAGAGCAATTTGCCCTACACGCCCACTACCCCAAGCTCTATAGTGAAGTTAGTGAAGTCGGCAAACCCTTTTTTTTACGGCGATCGTTTAAGTGTCTGCACACGCGCCATTTATGTATCGATGGTATTAACATTCACAATTATGCTTTAGAAAAACCATTAACGCCTTCTTAAGCCACCCCTATACAACACTGCCTGTAAGCCGCTTGATGCGCGAATCTGCTCGGTGGAGAGTTAGAGACACACCGTTGTTACGCCGTCCATGCATGAGAGCAAAGGAACCCAGCTAGATTCGCTTTGACGCAGCTTGGTCCAAACCCTGGTCGTTGGTCGTATCTTTCTCTCAAGGGTAGGACCTTGAACAAACTTTAAGCATTGGAGCTTCCACATTAGATCGGTTTGGGCCTGGATCTGAAAAAAGCATGGCTTGATCTGCTTGGCTGTATTGATGCCTGCTGCTGGCTATGTTAATTTTTCTCTCT
Source organism: Magnetococcus sp. PR-3 (assembly GCF_036689865.1). NCBI lineage: Bacteria > Pseudomonadati > Pseudomonadota > Magnetococcia > Magnetococcales > Magnetococcaceae > Magnetococcus > Magnetococcus organivorans. The sequence continues at coordinate 63,940 of NZ_JBAHUQ010000004.1, read as the reverse complement.
TTAGTTCAAGTTTCCCTACCCCCCTTCGGAGTCGGACATGTCCGTTACCAAAGAGACTGTACAACACGTGGCCAACTTGGCCCGTTTAGAGTTCAATGAGGAGGAGACCGAGCGGTTTACCGAGCAAATCTCCCGTATCACCGACCTCATGGATGAGCTGGGCAAGCTACCCACAGAGGGTGTATTACCCATGTCCCACGCCGTCGATATGGCCATTCCTCAACGAGAAGATGTCGTCACCAATGGTGATACCCGTGAGGCTATGTTGGCCAACGCACCTGAGGCCGAAAATGGCCACTTCCGCGTCCCCAAAGTGATCGAATAATCGGAGCATAAACCGTGGCACTCAATAAACTGACTCTACGTGAAGCTTCCGATAAGCTTGCTGCCAAGGAGATCTCCTCGGTAGAGCTGACCCAGTCCTGTCTGGATCAGATCGAGAAGCATGATAAAAACATCAATGCCTTTGTCACCGTCGATACTGAAAAAGCACTGGCCGCGGCTAAAGCTGCGGATGCACGTATCGCCGCAGGTAATGCCGCCCCGATGACGGGAATACCCATTGCCCACAAGGATATTTTTAATACTGCAGACATGCGCACCACCTGCTCATCTCGCATGTTGGAAAATTTCGTCCCACCGTTTGATGCCACCATCACCACCAATTTGCGTGAAGCAGGTGCGGTGATTTTAGGTAAAGCGAACATGGACGAATTTGCCATGGGCTCTTCCACAGAATCCAGCCATTTTGGTGCTTCGATCAACCCATGGGATACGGAGCGTACGCCGGGGGGATCTTCGGGCGGTAGTTCAGCGGCCGTGGCAGCCAACATGGCCATCTGTGCGACTGGTACCGATACGGGTGGCTCTATTCGTCAGCCTGCGGCCTTTACAAACCTCACGGGGATGAAGCCAACTTACGGCCGTTGCTCACGCTTTGGTATCATCGCTTTTGCCTCTTCTCTGGATCAGGCTGGGCCCATGGCCCGTAGCGCCGAAGATGCCGCCATGTTGCTCAGCGTCATGGCCAGCTATGACCGTAACGACTCTACCTCCATTAATGCCCCCGTGCCTGATTATACCCAGGCGTTAACGGGTGAGGTTAAAGGGCTCAAAATTGGTATCCCTTCAGAGTACTTCGGTGAAGGGCTGGATGATGAAGTACGGGCCGCTGTAGAAGCCGCACAGGCTCAGTACCAGAGCATGGGGGCTGAGTTAGTACCCATCTCTATGCCCAACAGTAATTATGCCATCCCCACCTACTATATCATCGCCCCAGCTGAAGCTTCCTCCAACTTGGCGCGCTATGATGGGGTCAAATATGGTTACCGCTGTGACGACCCTCGGGATATCCGCGATCTCTATTTCCGTAGCCGTTCAGAGGGATTTGGCGAAGAGGTTAAGCGGCGTATCATGCTGGGCACTTATGTGCTCTCATCCGGTTACTACGATGCCTATTATCGCAAAGCTCAAAAAGCCCGCCGGTTAATCTCCAATGAGTTTAAGGAAGCTTTTGAGAAGGTTGATGTCATCCTGACCCCCACCACGCCCTCAACAGCCTTTAAATTTGGTGAGAAGGATGATCCCATTCAGATGTACCTGTCTGACATCTACACCATTAACGGCAATCTGTCCGGTCTACCCGGGATCTCAGTCCCTTGTGGTTTTGATGGCAAGGGCCTACCCATCGGCCTACAGCTGATCGGTAAAGCTCTGGATGAAGAGACCCTGCTGCGTAGTGCAGATGCCTACCAGCGTGAGACCGACTGGCACACCCGCCGTGTCGACCTGGGCTAATCAGACCAACGAACGAGATAAACGGATATCATCATGAGTATTGATCCGGCATATGAGATGGTCATTGGGCTTGAAGTACATGCCCAGGTCCTGACAAAATCAAAAATCTTTTGTGGCTGCCCCACTGAGTTTGGTGCCGAAGCCAACACCCAGATCTGCCCCATTTGTAGCGGCTTTCCTGGTGTTCTTCCGGTGTTGAACAAAGAGGTGGTCAACATGGCCATCAAAACCGGTTTGGCCATTGAGGGAGAGATTCGCCAAGAAAGTGAATTTTCCCGCAAAAACTATTTCTACCCTGACCAGCCCCCTGGCTATCAGATCACACAGTTTGAACTGCCTATTGTTGAACACGGCAAAGTTCTGATCGAAGATAAGGATGTGCCCGCCAAGACCGTGGGGGTTACCCGTATCCATATGGAGGTCGATGCCGGCAAATCCATCCATGAAGGGGTGATTGGTGGTACCTGGGTAGACTTGAACCGGACCGGTGTTCCGCTCATGGAGATTGTCTCAGAACCCGACATGTCGACACCGGAGGAAGCAGGCGCCTATTTGAAAAAACTGCGCTCTATCGTCCGTTACTTAGAGGTGTGCGATGGCAATATGGAGCAAGGCTCCTTCCGTTGCGATGCCAACGTGTCGGTCCGTAAAAAGGGTGATCCAAAACTGGGTACCCGCTGTGAGTTAAAAAACCTTAACTCTATCCGTAACGTCATGCGGGCTATTGAGATCGAAGCCGAACGCCATATCGATATTCTAGAAGACGGGGGCAGCATCACCCAAGAGACCCGCCTTTACGATGCGAACAAGGGCGAAACCCGTTCCATGCGTAGTAAAGAGGACGCCCACGATTACCGTTATTTCCCTGAGCCAGACTTGCCCCTATTGGTGCTGAGTGATACGCAGATCGAAACCATACGCGACACGCTGCCTGAGCTACCAGATGCTAAACGGGAACGGTTTGAGTCTGAATATGGGCTCTCCCATTATGATGCCTCGGTGCTCACCACCAGCAAACGTCTTTCTTACTACTATGAAACGGTGGTAGAGACCGTTAAAGCAGGTAAGCAGGATGATCCTAAAATCTGCGCCAACTGGGTAACTGTTGAGCTGTTAGGCCTGCTTAACAAAGAAGGCAAAGAGATTGATGCCTCACCCGTCAGTGCTGAAAACCTCGCCAAAATGGTCATTCGTATTCTGGACAAAACCATCTCTGGTAAAATTGCCAAAGAGGTGTTTGCCACTATGTTTGAGTCGGGGGATGATCCTGACAGCATCATTGAGAAAAAAGGGCTCAAGCAGATCACCGATAGCGGTGCAATTGAATCAGAAATTGATAAAGTGCTTGAGGCCAATGCCACCCAAGTTGAGCAGTACAAGGGGGGGCAACAAAAGCTCTTTGGCTTCTTTGTCGGCCAAGTTATGAAAGCAACCCGTGGTAAGGCCAACCCTGGGGAAGTGAATAAGATCCTTAAACAGAAGCTGGGCGGATGAGCCGCCCCAGGCGCATACTGTACGAACTACTCTTCGTCGTGGTGGTTGGTTCTGTCGCCGCCATCTTTTTCATGTCCAACCACTTGGATCCAGCCCCTTACAAAGAGAAGGTGGTGAAGACCCTTGAGGCTGTGACTGGAAAAAAAATATCTGTAGGGGGGGTGAGCTTCACCCCTTCTGCAGGTGTGACCTTGCGCCTGGAACAGTTTAAAGTACTGGATGAAAACCCCGATGCCCCGCCTCTTCTGCATGTAGAAGCCCTGGATCTTGGGGTGGGATTGGCTTTTTTGATGGATCAGACCCCCACGTTCAGTTCCGTGGTTATGGTTCGTCCCACCATTCATTTAACCACACAAAGCCCTGACCAAACCCCCCTTGAGCTGCTGCAGCAAGATGCCCAACGTGCCCAGCGCATGCTCCAGGAGTTGTTCGAGGATCTCAGCGGATTCCACCTTGGCCGCCTAGAGATCCGCAGTGGTACCATTGCCATCCACTCCTCTGAGGGGGAGCAAAAGCCTGTCGTTATTGACCAGCTTCTGGTTAACATGCTGGAGCTTGGTCCTACGCGGGAATCAACCCTGCGTGTGCTGGGACGTTTTCAACGTATTCCCTTTACCATTACCGGTCGTGTCGGTCCCTTACCTATGAACCGGGACCTCACCACCATGCCCATTCTACTGAATGCCGATGCCAAAACGGTGGAGATCAGTCGTCTTTCTGACATTTTGCCCAATCTGCCGAGCCATACACAAATTGCACGAGGTAATGCCACGGCCCTGGTTCATGGCACGTTGGAAAAAGGGCTAACCAGTGCGATCAATATTGAGTTGGATGATTTTCAAACCCAGACCCAACCCGATGCGCAGGGAAAGAGCATACCCCTCCCGCCTTTAGATCTAACGCTCCGGCAAAAATCGACCCTACGCATGAAGAACAAAGCGTTGGAGTTAACTATCCAGGAGTTCTATCTGCATCAGGATAGCCGCCCTCTGCTGGAGATTTCTGGTCGCGCCTCTATGCGGCGGGGTATCAGTGCCAATATAACGCTCAAGAGCCTTAGTCCCTTTCCTGTGGTACTGCTACCCCATCGCTTACGTGATCCTTTAGCCCTGCACGAAGGGGAGGTCACAGGCTATTTAAAGGTACAAGGCAGTTACCCCCAGCGTCTCACCCTATCCACCGAGTTAGACTTGAGTGGAGCGGCCTTAAAACGGCTACCTTATGTTCATAAGGCAGAAGGCCTACCTTTAACAATCCGTAGCCGGGTCATGGCGACAGATCTGGGCGCCCAACTTGAAGCTTTGACCATTTCACAACCTCAGAGCCCCAATATTTTCAAGCTTTCTGGCGCCTTATCGCCCAGCCCTCAACTACGGGCCGTGGGACGATGGAAGTTAGAGCAGCTGCCAGAGATCTTTCCAAACCTAAAAACCTGGCAGCCCCAAGGACAAGCGCACATTGAGTTACGCTTACAACAAGGTGAACATGGCCAGAGCCCTTTTGAAGTCAGTGGGCAAATTCGCGCCCCCGAAGGCAAGCTGGATAAATGGCCCTGGGAGAAGCTGACACTCTTTTTCAACAGCGATCTTACCACCCATTTCACCATATCCCGTATGCAGCTCAACATGGCAGATGGGCACCTATCTGGGCTAGCCCACATACGAGATACAGAGACCGCCCCGGCGCTACATGCCTTTATCAGCGGGCAAGGTATCTCGGTTGAAAAATTACAACAGGCGGTCACCGAACAAGCTTCCCTGCTTGAACGCATTGACCCCACCACGGCCCCACCTCAACGTCAATTAAATGTACAGGGTCTACTGTTTGGCGAAGGGGAGATTCACATGCAAATGAATCCATCGGGCACCTTAATGGAATCCAATATTCTAGCCAGTGCCGATCTACGTATTGAACCCGGACAGGTCGTAGGCATTGATGGTCCATTAATGGTGGCGGGTATACTGGATGGCAGCCTGGATAATATGGTTATTGCTTCAGAACATGGCCGAATGTCTTGGGATAGCCTACAAACTCATTTGATTTACCATAATGGTGATCTGGATCTTAAGCGCTTTCTGATCAACGCTGGAGAACTACATATCGTTGGCGAAGGGGCCATTCAATCTTCAGGCAAACATCAATTTGATATCCGCTTAAGTCATCCCGGTTCATGGTTAAACGCCCCCCCCTCCACACCCATTTTCATGCAAGTCACAGGGCGGGCAGACACCCTAAAAGTTGAAATTTCTGAGTTACAACCCACCCCTCAACCATAAAATTCATCGGACACCTTACACATCTAAAGCACGATACGTTCTCCTATATGCATGCGCTCGGTTTATAACAGACAACACATGATCAAGCATATACATCTTTAATCATGCAAAACAGATACCTATTTCTCCTATCTGTACATACACTCCATTAGATATAACCCCCCCTTATGCACTGCAAAACTTTTAATTCCCTCACAGCTCGTCTATGCTCTTTTAGTATAGCTTACGGTTAATTAGCTGCATTTTTTGAGAATATATGGTCAAAGTTGACACATGTACAACTCGACCAAAAATGGCGATTTAGACTCATTCTATTTTTATGATCCCGCTGAAATCGCATGGATGCAGACCCACCATTTAACTTATCAAGATAGGTTTAACCATGTCTTTGCGTCTGAAAATTATTTTTCTTGCGACCCTTTTAATTGTTACCGTCATCTCCACACAAGGTCTCTACTCAAACTGGCATATTGCCGATGTACTCACGTTACATGTAGAGGAGAGACTCCAAGGACAAGCGCTGGCCACAGCGGCCAGGCTAGAAGATCGGCTAAACCGTACCGAAGCCGACCTTGCGGTTATCGCTGCGCACAAGGATCTGGAAAACACCTTCACCTCCTTACTCTTTGAAGATTATGAAGGGGTGACCGAAGGCTTAAGTAACCTGGAGATGTTCTTACAGCGTATTGCCCAAGCCAAACCTGAATACAACCGATTACAGCTGACTCAAAGCAAAGGAACACCCTTACTTCAGTTAGAATATGGTGAACGTAAAGAGCAGTTTACAGAGATGCCTAATGGGGACGCTCTAACATTTTTTCAACAACAGAACAATCGCCCATTCCACCGTTTTATCACTCGCCCGACCGCCAAAGAGCCAGGCCTCTATTTACAGACGGCCATGCCATTGATCGTAGAAGGTAATTTGGATGGCCTACTCTGGGTGGAACAGCCCATACAAAGACAGTTAAACAGCTGGATGAGTGATCTCCAAGCGCAGGGCTTTACCGCACTGTTACAAACCAAGCAGGGTAAACTGCTGGCCAAGACAGCGGTCGATCAACAGACGGTTAAAGCCCTATCCAGCAACCATTTAAAAGGGTGGGAGCGTTTTAACCAACCCATTGCTCAACACCAGTGGCATATGATCATTGCCAAACAGAGCCAAGTGGCTTTTGCGGTTGTTCATGAGCTGATTCAAAGCAACATTCTTATTGCAGCTGTTCTGGTTCTTCTTACGGTGTTGGGTAGCCATATCATGGTGGGGCACCTGACCCGCCGTATTGACCGGATTACCGCCACATTAGAACAGTTACGTCAGGGCGAACTCATTCAACGCATTCACATTCCCCATAAGACCGATGAACTCGATCGTGTCGCCATGGGGGTCAATGCCATGGCAGAAAATCTTGAAAACACTGTCCGCGGTATTCTTCTGCAAACCATGTCGGTCGCAACGGTGGTGAAAGAGTTACGCCATGTCAGTGAGCAACTGACCAAGGATAGCCACAACGCGACCCAATGGTCCAATGAGGTGGTACGACAGAATGCCAGTCTGGATGGTACCGTTTACAGTCAAAAAGAGGCCCTTGACCAAACCGAAGCTCAAGCCGCCCGTATGACTGAGGTTGCACAAGAGCTCTCGCAATCGGTCTTACGTATTGCTGACAATGCCTCAGCGGCCAGTGGCAATGCCACCACAGTCGCGGCAGCAGCCGAAGAGATGGCCACCAATGTAGAGGGGGTAAACAACAACCTTGTCAGTGTTGGAGACTCCATCATGCAAGCCTCAACTGCGGTGGAAAGGGTTCGCAACAGCTTGCAGGCCATTAACGCACTCTGCCAACAGGCAAGCCACGCTTCACGAAAAGCAGATGAGAGTGTACAACTTAACCAACATGAAGTGAGAAGCCTACTAACGGCAGCGGACCAAATTGGTAAAGTTGTTGGCATGATCAACCAAATCGCCAGCCAAACCAATATGCTGGCACTCAATGCATCCATAGAAGCCGCAGGTGCTGGTGAGGCCGGTAAAGGGTTTGCTGTGGTTGCCAATGAGGTTAAAGAGCTGGCTTCAGAAACAGCCAAAGCCACCAGCACCATTGCCAGTCAAGTCGAAGAGATTCAACGAATCAGTGGCCGCGTACGAGAAGCCTTTGATCAAATAAGTGGAGAGGTCGCAGATATCTCTCACTCCAATGAAGCCATTACAGAAGCCGTCATGGCACAGGATCAAGCGACTGAAGCCATTATGGATGCCATGCATCAAGTAACCCATGCAGCCCAAGAAGTGACGCAAAACGCCACAGAACTACAAGATGCCGCCTCAGAGGTTGCTCAAGCTGCATCTGCAGCGGCCGTCAATGCTGAGGTCATCGCGACAGATGCGGCTCAAGGGGCCGCCAGTGCCGAAGCTGCCGCTCAAGCCAGTAGTGCCAGTCAGCAGTTAACCTACCAAGTTAAAGAATCAGCAGAAGATATTTTCTGTGCCTCGATTGAGGTACAAAAACAGGGGCTGCGGGTTGTAGAGACCATTGAGCATATTGCCGGGTCCAACAACCACAACCGGCAACTGACCGATGTCATTGAGGAAATCAGCGATAATCTAAACCATTCGGTTCACCACCTTGATGTGGGTGGCCATGCTTTTGAGATTGGTGAGGTTAAACAAGCACATCTCGCGTGGCTGGGTAAGCTTGAGGCTGTTGTACGTCAACGAGAAGCCCTTTCACCTCAAGAAGTTGCCAGCGGTCATGAGTGTGCATTTGGGCAGTGGTATTATCAGGAAGGCACTCAACAACTGGGCCATTTAAACAGTTTCCAAGCGGTAGAAAAGACCCATTTACACATTCATGAACTGGCCCGTGAGATTGTCCATTTGGTGCATGATGGTGAAGTAGAAGCAGGCCGACAGCAGATGACACAGTTTCAAGATACCCGTAAGGATCTTTTCAAAGCGTTGGATCAGCTCTTTTTGGACCGTGATGCGGTACAGAGCAGCCGTTAATGAATCGGCAAGACAACAACCTTCAAGACTGACCCTATCAACATAGCACAGCGAACCCATGGATAGGCATCCGCACCTTTTCAGTCCAAAGCTGATCCAGCGATCCCCACTTGGTCAAACGAGAAGCGTATCTCTACGATCAAGCGCTGGGCAAACTTTGTCTTTAAAAATGAGGCCATACAGAGAATCACCCGCCTCTTCTAACTTTACGACGCTCTATATGTAGAGTAAGGACAGAGAAAATCCTTTACTTTGATGCCGTACCCCAGACCATGATCAACAGAGCGACGGGTAAGAGTGCTCTACGCCCTTACTTTCTATGCGGACACAACAGCACCGACCTACCAAAGCCTTTGGGGGGCAACAGCAATCGGCCACATGGCACTTGTGTACTGAGCATCTTTAAGGGATAAGGCGGATTGAACGGTTGGCGTATCGTCTCAGGTATGTGTTACTTAAGTGTTCCATACAGCAGATATTTAATCGCTTAGAGGTTCTGCTCTACCACCGAGACCCCCTCCCTAACCGACCTCAACCTAGCCCAGGTATGGTGTGTGACAGGGCACGATCAGCATGTATGGCTCAACCAAAAGATGGGCAGGATGCGACGGAAACAGAACCATGCAAGCCAGAGAACACGCTGTAAAACGGCCCAGGCCAATGGGGGGATACAAAGACAGCTGTACTGTTTGCGCGGGGATGAAGATTAAAGCAATGCCTCGGGTTCATCCGCATTTAGTGATGTCTCATACTGCCACCAGGCATAGAGGTTACGCATCCCCCTAAACTGCTGTTTTTCATCTAACCCATAGCCAACCAAGCGGGTATCTGGAACCTCAAACCCTACATAGCGCACAGGAATTTTCTCCGCGCGCTCAACCGTTTTGTGCAACATCACCACAAACTGAATAGAACTGGGTTTAAGCGGTTCAAGACCTTTCATCAACCGCATAGCGCTATGACCTTGATCTAAAAGCGTATCGACAACCCAGATATCTTTCCCTTCCAGCAGTACTTTATCTTCCTGTGTAAACATTGGGATATGTTCACACGGCCGTGAAGTGGTAAAGGCAACAGGTACCGTATGGTCCAAAGCACGCATCAGATCCGCACCAAATACAAAGCCCCCTTTAAGAACCACCAAAAGAACCGGATCTTTACCCACCATATCTTCACGAATCTGCACACCGAGCTCAGCAACGCGCTGGGCAATGTGTTCTTTATCGATAAAGGGCTCTAGGTGATCCAGGTTGGCTTTGGCCTCAGCACGTTGAGTCACAGGGGTAATCCTTCACTGATGGTGCACCGCAAAGCGGCTACTGTATATAAAAAACGGGTCTCTGATTATGCATCAAAGACCCGTCTAAATCCTCACTAAATGACTTCACTTACCCAGAAAACGCTCTAGGAAGTGAAGATCATATTCACCACTAATAAAAGCGGCATCCTGCATAATACGCTGATGGAGCGGAATGGAGGTCGCAATGCCACCAATAATATACTCATCCAGCGCCCGCCGCATACGGGTAACCGCTTCATCCCGGTTACGACCATGAACAATCAGCTTGCCAATCATAGAGTCATAATGGGGTGGGATCCGGTAGCCTGTATAGCAGTTGGAGTCGACACGTACACCACCACCACCAGGGGCATGATATTCGCTGATCAAACCCGGTGAAGGCAAAAATGTTTCTGGATCTTCCGCATTAATTCGACACTCAATAGAGTGACCACGCAGCACCACATCGTCCTGAGAAAAACTCATGGGAAGGTTGGCCGCAATACGGATCTGCTCTTTCACCAGATCCATACCCGTAACCATCTCGGTTACAGGGTGCTCTACCTGGATCCGCGTGTTCATCTCCAAGAAAAAGAAGCTGCCTTTATCGTACAAAAACTCAAAGGTCCCTGCCCCTTCATAGCCTACAGCATGAGCGGCTTTAGCGGCCAACGTGCCCAGCTGATGACGCTCTTCTGGGGTGACAGCAGGAGAAGGTGCCTCTTCCAAAATTTTCTGGTGACGACGCTGCAAAGAGCAGTCACGCTCACCTAAGTGCACCGAGTTACCATGCCGATCACACAGAACCTGAATCTCCACATGTCGTGGGGCTTCCAGGAATTTTTCAATGTAAATAGCATCGTTACGGAAGAACTGGCGGGCTTCATTACGGGCAACCGTATAGGCACGGATCAAGCCAGCCTCAGCATGAACCACTTTCATGCCACGGCCACCACCACCACCAACCGCTTTAATAATGACCGGAAAACCAATTTCCCGCGCAATACGCAGGGCATCTTCTTCACTGGTAACTGCGCCTTCACTGCCCGTAACCACGGGTACTTTGGCAGCGATCATGGTTTTACGGGCTTGGACCTTGTTCCCCATCAAGCGAATAACTTCAGGATCTGGACCAATAAAGGTCAGACCTGAGGCTTTGACGATCTCAGCAAACTCCGGGTTTTCGGATAAAAATCCATACCCAGGGTGAATGGCTTCCGCATCCGACACTTCCGCTGCGGCCATAATAGAAGAGATGTTCAGGTAGGAATCCATGGAGGACGCAGGCCCCACACAGACCGATTCATCTGCCACTTTAACATGCATAGAGTCTGCATCTGCAGTGGAGTGAATAGCGACGGTCTGGATACCCAACTCCTTACAGGCACGGTGCACCCGTAAGGCGATCTCACCACGGTTGGCTATGAGTACTTTCTTGAACATGGGCTTACACCGGCTCGATGAGGAACAGCTCTTCACCAAACTCCACTGGGCTGGCGTTATCCACCAGAATTTTCACAAGACGCCCGGACTGCTCGGACTCAATTTCATTCATCAGCTTCATCGCTTCGATGATGCAGAGTACTTGACCTTTTTCAATAATATCCCCCTCTTTGATAAAGGCCGCCGCATCCGGCGAAGGGGATTTATAGAATGTACCGACCATAGGAGAGGTCACCGCAACCGCGTTGCCTCGATCCTCAGCCACCTCACCAGCAGCTGGGGCTGCTGCTGCTGCCGGTGCTGCCACAGGCATACCCGCAGCGGGTGCCGCAGCCATAGGAGCTTGAGCCATATAGGCTTGAGGAGCCGCAACAACAGTCTGCTGTACGCCACGGCTAATACGCACGGTGCTGCCCTCTTGGCACACCTCAATCTCCGACACATCAGTGCCGTCGAGCATTTTGATCAATTGACGAATCTCTTTGAGATCCATAATACGCTTCCTTATGGCTTGGATGCTGCCTGATCATTCAGGTGGGCTACACCGGCTTCCATGGCATAACCATAACCACGGATGCCCAAACCCACCACCTGTCCCAAGGCGATATCACTAACGTAAGAGTGGTGTCTGAAGGGTTCCCGCTTGTGGATATTACTGATGTGTATCTCCACCACAGGTTTTTCAGCAGCCAACAAAGCGTCCCGAATGGCCACCGAAGTATGGGTATAAGCCGCAGGATTGATGACGATTAAATCGGCATTTTCCCGAGCTTGCTGAATACGGTCTACCAATGCCCCTTCATGATTGGATTGATAGAATGAGAGTTCAGCCCCCAGCTGTTTGGCCTTAGCCGCACACAATGCTTCAACATCCGCCAGGGTCTCATGACCATAGAGCGAGGCCTCGCGCAGACCCAACATATTTAGGTTGGGACCGTTCAACACCAGAATACGCCATGAGTTGGATGGGGACATACCTTTGCCCTTCAGTTTCCCCGGTGCCATACCGGGGGGATCATTGCGACCTCATCCCCAAAATCAAAATTCAATCCAAAACAGAGGATACCGATTTCTGTCGCACCAACAGTATAGAGAGGTTACACAAAAGGTTCAGGGGAAAATCGCCATTTCTGGCGTTTTTTTGTAAAAAAAATGACAAAAACGAGGGATTTTGACTGATTCGCGCCTATTTCATCGCTTTTTTTACCATCTACCAAAAAGGCTGAGTGATCGAGAGCCAAAAATGAAAAAGGGCAAAATCTGATGATTTTGCCCTTTTAGACGCTTATTCAACGAAATTTCAGCCAAATTAAGGCAAAAATATCGATACATATAGATGAGTACACATAATCAGCCGCGTTGTGTCCGATAATCTTTTACCTTATCCAACAAGCCCTTCAAGCGGCTATCCTGCCCCTGTCGGGTTTTGGAGGTAAAGTCGTAGACATAAAGCCGACCTAAAAACCCCTGTAGACGCCACATTTGCCGCTGCTGATCTTCATTTAAAACCACAGGGCTCGGAGCTTCAATCGCTTCAACGCATGGAACTGGCGCTTGCCTCTCTGTTTCTAGAGGTTCTGGCTCAGCCTCTTCAACCACCTGTGGAACGTTTGCAGCAGCTGCGTCTGGTGTTTCCTCAGGCTGAGCCCCGCGAACAGCATCATTCAATGTATGGATGGTTGCCCGGTAAGCTCTTGCTGGTGCAGCACCAAAACGCTCCAGCTCCTTCTCAATACGCTCTTCCCATATCAGATCTTGCCCAGCCAATAGTTTGGAAAGCAGAAACCACTGCCCCACCACCTCTGGATATTGATGAAGAATCTCTTCAATTTGGGCATTAGCCTCCTCAACACGGGTTTCCCGTGCCATGGTGGCTAACTGCTCTATGGTGCTTTGCCAATCCAAGCTCATCAGTCTCTCCTGCTATAAACGAACCTGTGCAGTGTGAACCATTTCCCTCTATAGGGGAAGAGTGAACCGGGCTTATACCCTTAAAAAACAGCTCTGCTTTTGCGACCCACACTCAATGTATACACCCCCCTAGACAACAATAATGATCGAGGGATGCACAACCGCGCCTGTTAGCCCTTTCTGCCATCAACCTCCGTTCTGTTCTTGAATTCATAAACATCAGCAACCGCACAACCCACTTTACCCCGACATTTAACCGAAAAGATCTGAAGACCCCAACTTTACCTTGAGCGGGAACTTTTCGACCTTTATGATCTTCCAAAGCCCACAGCAGTGACCCTGCCACCCGACCCATCGAAAGGTTCGATGGACCTAGCTGGTGGCAGCTAATTCTCATGGAGAGGATGAAGATGAAAATCCAGTTAAACGGCGAATCCCATAACACCGAAGCAGGTCATAGCATAGAAGATCTGTTAAAAGAGCTGGGCTTTGCACCAGAAAAGGTGGCGGTGGAACGCAATCTGGAAGTGGTCACCAAAGGCACCTATAACAACGTCAAACTGGCCGAAGATGACCGCATTGAAGTGGTACACTTTATCGGTGGTGGTCAAGATGCTCCTGCAGACCCTTGGCAAGTCGCTGGTTTGACTTTTAATAGTCGTCTGCTGGTTGGCACAGGTAAATATAAAGATTTTGAAGAGACCAAAATCGCCATTGAAGCCTCCGGCGCTGACATTGTCACCGTTGCGGTTCGACGGGTGAACGTCAGTGACCCAACGGCACCGATGCTAACGGACTATGTTGACCCAAAGAAATACACCTACCTTCCCAATACAGCCGGTTGCTTCACCGCTGAAGATGCTGTGCGCACCTTACGTTTGGCGCGGGAAGCTGGCGGTTGGGATCTGGTTAAACTGGAGGTCCTGAGTGATGAAAAGTACCTATGGCCAAATAATCCGGAGACCCTAAAAGCGGCTGAAACGCTGATTAAAGAGGGTTTTAAGGTCATGGTCTACACCACAGACGACCCCTATTTGTGCAAACGCTTTGAGGATATGGGTTGCGTCGCGGTTATGCCGCTAGCCGCCCCTATTGGCTCAGGCCTTGGCGTGCGCAACCCCTATACAACCCGCATTATTGTGGAACAGGCCACTATTCCTGTTCTGGTAGATGCCGGGGTAGGAACAGCTTCTGATGCTGCCATTGCGATGGAACTGGGCTGTGATGGCGTACTCATGAATACCGCCATTGCGGGTGCCAAAGATCCTATTTTAATGGCCCATGCCATGAAAAATGCGGTTACGGCAGGTCGCCAAGCCTATTTGGCGGGTCGGATTCAAAAGAAGCTTTATGCCACAGCTTCTAGCCCCTTGGACGGCACCTTCTTTTAAGGAGTGCGTAGATGCATGACCAGGACCCGCCCATGTGGGATTGTCGTTGGCCAGACCCGGTTGCTTTAAAAGTTGCCAATGACCGCATAGCCCACAGCTTAGACAGTGCCCGACCCGGCATCAACGCTGCACTGGAAGTGATGGTTGAGTTGGAATCAGCCGCGCGTGATGATGGACTGGCTTCGGCACTGCTGGTCACCCCTTGGGCTATTGAGCGTGTCTACTGGCTGGGTCCTGGTCAGATCAACCCGCCTATACAATCCGCTGTTCCACTGGAGGGGGATCATTCAGGTCGGGTAGCGGGTGGTCAGGGCGCCCTTTTGGAGACAGGATCGGGTACTAAACCGGTTATTATTGGTTGGGAAGCCGAGACAGGCCACCATTTTGTCGAGACCATCATTCGTGAAGTACAAAACTATCTAAATAGTATGGATGCCATGGCAGCGGCAAAAGCTGTTGGCTCAACAGCACCGAACCCAAAAATTAAAAAATCGATGACAACCCACCTTGAAAAGCCGGTTAGTCGTCGCGGGCTGTTTAATATGTTCCGTTCGTAAATTCTGGATGACGGTTGTACGATTGGCTACCGTGCAACCGTCATTTTGCAGGTCAACCCCCCAAGCCCCACGGCTCTTCTAGCCCCGTTCACCCTCAATGAGCAACACCTATACTGCCGCAGATAAACCGTCATGGCCCCCGCGCACTTAGGTAACGGACAACAACCTATCAATCCCTTCCCGCACGCATGCCGTCAAGATCAGTCACCACCCACCCCCTTTATTCACTTACAACTGTGCAACCACAAGCATCGTCAACGGCAATGTGATCATCGCCAACAGGGTTTGCCCGGTAATCAACTTGGCCATCAACTCAGCATCCCCACCCATCTGCTTAGCCAAAATATAGGCCGATGGTGCCGTAGGCATGGCAAAAAACAGTACCACGATCTGCAAGCCCACCCCCTGCAATCCCACTTGCTGGCCCACCAAATAGACTAAAATAGGCATCAGTATAAACTTCAGCAACGCGGTCAAGCCGAGATCTCGCAACACACCAAAATCCATATAAAGACGCAAACCAAACCCCACAGCCAACAACCCCATGGGAAGCGCAGGCTGCCCCAATAGACTTAGTGTCGGGTGTAACCAACCGGGTAATCCTAGACCACTAGTATTGAGAAACAACCCGACCAGACAGCCTAAAATTAACGGGTTACGTATCAGATCCTTGCCCACAACAGATAAGCTAAAGCGATCTTCATTGACCTTAAGCGCAAAGACGCTGACACAGAGCACATTGATCAAGGGAATCATCCAAGCGATGGTCATAGCCGCCAACGCCAACCCGGCTTCACCAAATAGCTGCTCAGCCGCAGCCAGCGCCACGTAGGTGTTAAAGCGGATCGCCCCTTGATGAATGGATGTAAAGCCTGCTTTTGTCGGGTGTAAGAGCGGGCTCAACACTACCATACCCACACTGACCACCAACAGTGGCACCACAACAGACAATGCCAAGGGCACCACGGCCACAGTCGCAAAATCTGCAACCGCTAATTTGCTGATTAACAGTGCGGGAAAAAGCAAAAAATAGACAAAACGTTCAGCTAATGGCCAAAAGCCATCGCCAGGAAATTTCAATATCCTTAACAAAGCCCCTGCGATCACCAATAAAAAGATGGGTCCCAATGCATTAAGAATATTCAGCATAGGCCTACTCCAAGCCCAAACAACGGGAAAGAGGGGTGATGAGATCGCAAGGTGCAAGCAATGCCTTGCTTTGATGGGAACGGATGCCACCCCTTACGCGTAAGAATGTGTAGACACCATGACCGCAGGATAGCAAAGCATGAACAGGATCACCGATGGAGCTAGGCAGGCCATACACGCTTTATCTCTGTAACGACAGCTTTCAACACCATCCACCACCTTTCAAAACAACCTGTCCAAGCTGCATGACCGTGATGGACGTGGTTTAGCCATCATTCACATGGACTGGTACATGGTGCTAATTTTTTTCACGTTGTACCTTCTGCAAGGTTAACCATTCTTTTAGATCAGAAAGAAAAAAATTACGGTTTTCTGTATTGTTAAAATGCTTAACCGTGGCAGGGCTACCATTGTTATAATGGTTGGAAGCCTCTAAAAAAGGCCGGGGCATGGAGATCACAAAGGCAGACCGACAGGCTAACATCTGCATGACCTGCCGGAACAGAAACTGAAGTGGATCGGGTTGGGGGTGAGGCTCTCTATTATAAAAAGCCTCCTCTGGATAGAGAGAAAAAAGTTTTTCAAAATCCTCTAAATGGGGTTCCTCAGTCATCATACCAGCCATATCTCATTCCACGATTACCCAAACACCATTCCCACCATGGTATCTGGTTGCAAAGTCGAGTTAAAAAGCGGAAAAATACCCCCACTAACCACCAGCTGATATTATGAGGCCAATTATATGTCAACGCAAACCCAAGACCCTAAATTATTGATCATTGGTTGTAAAAAAATTGGCCGCCTAATCGCCAGAACAGCCTCAACTTTAGGCTGGCAAGTCACGGTTATGGATCGAGATGTACCCCAATATCCATGGCCACCCAATGTAGAGCCCATTGCCCATAATTTTCTTAAAACAGAGCTCGGCATTCCCCCATACACCCATGCCATTGTCAACCGTGGACATAAAAAAGACCCCGAGGTGATCTACGCCTTACTGGAAAGAGGTGTTGAACACATCTATCTGATCGCATCCGCCAAACGGGGGCAGAGTATCATTGATGAACTTTCAAACAAAGCCGACGATAACATTCAAAAGAAGCTACACAAACGCCTCTCGGCACCGGCAGGCCTGGATCTAGGCGGGGAGAATACACCCTCTATCGTTCTATCCATTCTTTCAGAAATTCAAATGCGCCACTACCAAGGCTCTGCCGAACGCCTTAATGATCTTCGCCCGCAAAAGTTGGCAAACGACCAGCCAGACCGTGCACAAAAAACATGCCCTGGCAAAGAAAAGTAACCCACAAACCCTGATCGCTCCGTGCTAAACCCTGTTTTTAGGTGTTTTTACCTAGTTGCATACACGGCTTTACCTGCCTTTATGGGGATTTTTTTGTAACGCTACTTTTTTATAGGCCGATATAAATTCTTTGGGCATGACAGAAGGTCAGGTCCAAAGCACAAAACAGAGGCCATATGCAGGATTTTCATATAACTATCAAATTTAATGAAACTTATAAACAAGCAACTCAATCATTTTCACGGATTTGAATAGGGTCAAATCTCTAGAAAATCCGACGCCATCCCTTTTTAATCACACAAAATCTCCATTCTCAGGCTGAACGGTTTGTGACAAACCTGAAACTTCCGTTACGTAGTTACACTTAGTTGCAAAACTTCAGTTTCCGTAAGCATTGTTTTCGTGCATTAATAAATCAACCAAGCACGGAAACACGCCGTTACCAAGCTTGGTCAAGACGCGATAAAGTCTGGAAAAGAATTGGAATTACGACGGTGTTTGCTGTCGTGACGGCTGTGATCGCATCTGCGCACCCCCCCCTCCCTCTACGCCCCCGCGCAGGTGTGATCCAGCATCCCATAAAAAGCATCCCCGCTTGCCGAGGATGCTTTTTTTGTGTGTATGGTGCTTCTCTCACACCTGTAACAACGAACCTTCCCTACCCGCCCTGCGCGGCTCAAGAGCCTAACGCCCAAACCAGAACCCTCTTTTATCTCATTCGGTTTAGGATGCCCTGTTCCAGGATATCGTTCTTGCCACACCTGCACTTTTAACAAACCACCTGACAGCTTGTGTTTAACAAGGGGTTACCAGGCAAACCTACGATTGATGAAGTGTCCACCAAACCATGTATGCACACGTTCAGCCCTGATGGCAGAGGAACACTCTAAGAGAGGGCTTGAGGCACAAGCACTACTTTTTCCTCCAACACAAGCAGAGGTTAAGCTCTATTTTAGACAGCACAGCTTGATAGGCATGCGCAAGCAATCCCACCACAAAACCTACGGGTAACAGAGGTCGTAGTAAGCGGGTGACCAGATGGTAAAATATCTTCAACAGAACAAGCATCGGCTGCTAAGGAACATAACATCCGGTTTATCTGACCGATCTTAAGAGAGAACAACATGGTGGGGGGCGCGTATGCTCGATCATGGGTAACAGGTGACAGGGTCATAAAACCCCATGGGAAAATTGCTTTTATAGCAAGCGGACAGACCGCTTTACCTACCCGATCCAAAACAGATCCATACCGATAGCTCGGATATCTTATCCACTCAGCAAACCGAGCGGTGACAGCAAAGCCCCCCTATACCGGACCTTACATCTTTAACTTAAGGGGGCACCCTACTAGGCAGCTCTTCACTTTAATGGTCACAGACCTACTTGGCTGGCCCTTAGCCGTCAGCCCACAGCATGACCCCCTTACCCTCATTAAACCCATCTCTGCAGCTCTACACCCATGACAGGCATACAAAGGGCAAGGGAGACCGCATCTTCATTCTTTTAGGCCCTCGCCATCCCTATGAGGAAGCATCCACACGGTCTAAACAGCGAATGCGGTACATCAACCGGTGTTCATCAGGATTATCCGAAGGGTCAAACCCCGTCCGGGTATGCAGCACATTATTACAGATCAAACCAATACCTGGTTCCATTCGAACATGGTGGGCATAGGGTTCATCCGTATTTTTCAAAACGGCTTCCAATGCCTTCACAGCATCAGCCGCTTCAGCCTTCCAACCAATACTTACGGTACGGGCGGTATAACGCATATGCAGATATCCACCACCATCCACACTAAACACAGGCCCAACACACTCGGCACGGACCACCTCACCCGCACGATTGGTCCGCGCGGGGATACTCATAGCATCTTCTGCCATAAGAACGCGGATAAAGTCAGGGTTTTGATCACGCAGACGGATGTACATCAGTTCATGATCCAGCAGATCATTCTCGCCCCCCTCCTGCGCTTGTCGGGCACAATGCAGGGCCATACCGCGGATGGTACGCTCAGGCACATTATAGTAGCCATCGGTATGCCAC
Source organism: Magnetococcus sp. PR-3 (assembly GCF_036689865.1). Classification (NCBI taxonomy): domain Bacteria; kingdom Pseudomonadati; phylum Pseudomonadota; class Magnetococcia; order Magnetococcales; family Magnetococcaceae; genus Magnetococcus; species Magnetococcus organivorans. The sequence continues at coordinate 44,287 of NZ_JBAHUQ010000004.1, read as the reverse complement.
TGAATAGCCTGGGCCTTATAGGGAATAAAGTTTTTAAACGGAGGATCATCCCGCAAAGTTAAGGCACTTACCCCCTCTTCATCCGCCCCTTCATTTCGGTCGACCCTCAGCGCAGACATCACCTGACGCAACACCGCCATGGGCAAGGCAGATTCCGCCACATCCCCACCTTTAACCCGGTACATGGCCATGTTAGCCCGGCCACAAAGATCCACAATCTGTGCCCGTTCCGCAGAGCTAAGGTTGAATGGATCGGCAATCTCCACCATCATATCCTCTAGCGCAGGGTAGGCAGCCAGTTTTGCTGTACGCCACTGGGCATAACCATCCGCATTATCCGGATGAAACGGGGAATCAACTGGAATCTGAACCATGGTGCGTATCACCTTCAATCTGGGAACTCTCATTCTGTACGGTTCCGCGGAAGAACTGGCCCTGGTGGCAGACTTGGTCACCTGGGATGACCGTGTTCAAGCCTATCGGGCAGAAGCTCGCTATTATGGCACGATTGCCCTGGCCCTGCATCGCGCAAAGATACCCTTTACCGATGAAGCCAAGGCTTTTGAGAAACAAGACTTTAATCTCGCCACCCTTTTTCAGCCACGGCCACACCAAAAAACCGCCATCCAAAAATGGGCTGAACAAGACCACAATGGTGTGGTTGTTCTACCCACAGGCTCCGGCAAATCCTTGGTGGCCCGCTTGGCCATGCAGCGCATACGCCGTGACACACTCATTACCGTTCCCACACTGGACCTCATGCACCAGTGGGTGGAACAACTTCAAGAAGCTTTTAATCAAGAGATCGGCATGCTTGGCGGTGGTGAACACCTTTTACGCCCCATCACCGTCAGCACCTATGACTCCGCCACCATCCATATGGAACGGTATGGCTGCCGCTTTGGGCTATTAATCTGTGATGAGTGCCACCACCTGCCAACCCCAAGCAACCGCCTTGTCGCCACCATGTGTGTGGCCCCCTTCCGACTTGGGCTAACCGCCACACCAGAACGAACAGACGGCGGCGAGGCCATGCTCTACGACCTACTTGGCCCCCAAGTCCACCGTGTTGAGATTCAGCATTTGGAAGGGGAGTATCTGGCGAATTATGAACTCCACCAGGTGCCCATTGTTCTGGATGATGATGAGCGGGAAACCTACGACGCCGCCTACCACCAATACAAACAGTTTGCCCAGATTAATGGGTGCCGTTTAGGCTCCCCTGGTGGTTGGAATAATTTTATTATGCTCTGCACCCGCTCCAAAGAGGGGCGAGAAGCCTTTAAAGCTTACCTCACTCAAAAGCGAATCGCTCGAGCCAGTCGCGCCAAATTGCGCGCCGTATGGCACTTACTCAGAGAACACCGCCTAGAACAAGCCATTCTCTTTACAGATGATAATGCGACCGCTTATGCCATTGGAGAAACCTTTTTTCTTCCGGTCATTACCCACAAAACCCGAATGTCCGAACGCAAAACCATGCTAGAGCAGTTCCGCGCAGGTGAGATCCGGCATATGGTAACCTCCCGGGTACTCAACGAAGGGGTGGATGTACCGGATGTGGCCGTGGGGATTATTGTCTCTGGCACAGGTTCCGTACGGGAACATGTGCAACGGCTGGGTCGAATTCTTCGTCCCAGGGAAGGCAAACAGGCTATGTTGTATGAACTGGTCAGTGAAGATACGGCTGAGACCTTTACCAGCGCCCGCCGCCGACAACATGCCGCTTACCAAAAGGATCAGGGAGTGCTGGACGCATGCTGACCAAGGAACACCTCCGTTTTAACCAACGCAGTGGTAAAATTAAGCCTGGGTTTATTGATGTCAACAACCGCGCCTTGCTCAATGCGGTTGAGTCCCTAACGGATATTTTTGTTCATGGTGAGGGTCAAACCCGAGCGGAGCTGTCAGAGCTGTGCGGGCCGGTTATTGCCACCGGTTATCGCTCTCCAAAAATTCTAAGAGGGTTTGAGAAACTGCTCTTGGATCGCTGCACCTTTGGTGAACCTGACGATGGAGCGGTGGAACACCGGACAGCCATTTTTCAAAAAGCTGCAGAGCTGCTCCAACAAGAGAATATGGAGGAGCTCCCCTACTATCGGCGTACTGTGGCTGAAGCGTTTGATAGCCAGGCCGATATACTGGCCGCGGCCCTTTACGAGGATCTGCCCGAGCGCCAACCCCTGCAAGCATTCCGCCCCATGGAGAGCAAAAAACTGCTCTACCGCTATAATGCAGCCCAGGTTCAAGGGCTTTTGCTGCGTGCAGAACGTCTAACCATTACCCTTAAAGCCACAGATCCTGGCAAGTTACGTTTGCTGCTTCAACAGCTACGTTTTCACCGACTACTGGCACGGGTTAACCGGCAAAAGAGTGGCCGTGTTGAGATGGTTCTGGACGGCCCAACATCGGTACTGGAACAGACGCAAAAATACGGCATGCAGCTGGCGCTATTTTTTCCCACACTGCTGCTGCAAGAGGCCTGGAAGCTGGAAGCATCCATCCGTATTCAAGGTAAACCTGAAGCCACTTTAATCCTGGATAACGGCAACCCTCTGGCCAGTTGGTATACCCGCACCCGCGCTTACCGACCAGATGAGGATTTTGCCAAATTTGCCCTCAGTTTTCGGGAAAAACATCCCGATTGGACGGTGGATGAACATCCACCCATTCTCGATCTGGGTCAGCAGGAGATCTGCGCCCCGGATATGGCCTTTAGCAAAGATGGCAAGCCGTTTCATCTAGAGCTGTTCCATCGCTGGCATGCTGCCCCCTTACTAAGACGCCTGGAATACTTAGAGAAGGTCGGCCCAGACAAGCTTCCCCTCATACTGGGGGTGGAGCGAAGCTTAACCAAAAACCCTGAGGTCGCCGATAAGCTGGAGGCAAATCCGCTCTTTGATCAACGGGGCTTTTTATTCCGAGATCTACCCTCAGTCCGTAATTTGGTTAAAGTGCTCGAAGCGAGCCTTTAAAAGAAGAGACTACCATACCTAAACCCAAACCAATCGCCCCACCCAAGGTTTTGCCGGTTTATACCTCTGGTGTAAATGCCTCGAGCAGCTCCAGGAACACCTTTTTACGGATAGGCTTGGTCAGGTGTTTATTACACCCTGCCTCCATGGACTTAGGAGCATCTTCTTTCATCGCATGCGCCGTCAAAGCCACAATGGGGGTCGGGGCTTTACCCTGCTCCTTCTCCCAAGCCCGAATGGTCCGTGTTGCTTCCAGACCATTCATGACCGGCATTTGAATATCCATCAACACCAGGTCAAAGGACTCGACAATAAAGCGCTCCAGTGCCAACTGGCCATTTTCGACAGCCACCACCTGATGAGGTGTCTGTTCCACATAAGCCTCAATGAGCATGGCATTTTCTGGTACATCTTCCGCGAGCAGAATTTTCAGCCCATCTTTTTGTTCAATGGGTTCCACCGGCTTAGGTACAATAGCGGGTTCAAAGTGTTCATGCCGCTTCACCAACTGCCCCACGGTCTGCCGCAACAGGTGCCGACGTACAGGCTTGAGCAGGAAAGTTATCCCCATCTCACGGGCCTGCTTGGCTGCACTGGGGTGCTGATCTGAACTAAGCATTAACAAAGGCAAATCTGGCTCTGCTGCCTGGATTCGTCCAGCCAAGGTCAAACCATCCTCTGAAGGCATATGAAAGTCCAAAATGGCCAGATCAAACAGCGCGCCCTCTTCCAACAACGCCATGGCGGCTTGCCCATTCACGCATGCTTCAACCAACGCGCCCTCTTGTTGCAATAACTCTGTATAAATTTCGCGATTGTTGCGGTTATCATCCACCAACAGCAGGTGGGCCCCTTTTAAATCAACCGCTTCTCGTGAAACCTCCACCAACCGGCTGCTACCCACGGGTAGAACCAGCTTAATCATCACCGTGGTTCCCAGCCCCACCTCACTATCCAGCTCAATAGAACCCCCCATTTTCTCGGTTAAGCGCTTGCAGATCGTTAGCCCTAAACCGCTCCCACCAAATTGGCGGGTGATGGTCGAATCTGCTTGAGTAAAGGGATCAAAGACCCGCTCTAACATCTCTGGAGCCATACCGATGCCGCTATCACAGACACGAAGGATAATGGCACCTGGCGCCGCCCGCTCCGAATCGTGACTAATATCCAACACCACTTCGCCCTGCTCTGTAAACTTAACCGCATTAAACAGCAGGTTGAAAAGGATCTGCCGAATCCGTTTTTTATCTCCAACCAAAACTGGAGGCAAAGCTGGATCAACTCGGCTGGGCACAACCAACCCCTTTTCATGGGCCGAGGCAGAGATCACTTCACAAACCTCTTCAACCAACTGCTCAACATCAAAAGGCCCAGGGTCCAACTCCAACTCACCCGCCTCAATGCGTGACAGATCTAAAATATCTTCAATCAACTCGACTAAGGTCTCACCCGCATTTTGGCTGACGGTTAAATAGTGTTTCTGCTCGGTACTTAAGCCACTTTCTGCAAGCAGATCACCCATCCCCATAATGGCATTAAGGGGTGTACGGATCTCATGGCTCATCACCGCTAAGAATTCACTTTTAGCCAAGTTACCTGCATCAGCCTGCTTTTTCGCTTGTTCCAAACGTTGTTCATACTGCTTGCGCTCAGAGATATCCAAGAGAACACCATAGAGCACTTCTGCCTTACCCTGCTCATCGTAAACCGCACGACCCCGTTCCATCACCCAACGAGGCCGACCATCGGTATGCTCCAACCGATACTCCAGGTTATAAACCCGTTTTTCTGCAACAGCCTCCGCTATTTCTCTCTGAACCTGGTGTAGATCCTCAGCATAGATCACGCTGGCATAACTCCGTTCCCGGTTGAAGAGGAAGGCATCGGATGGATAGCCCGTAAGAGCGGCAATACCTTGCCCCAGGCTGTACATCGTCCAATCTTCATCCAACGCGCATTGGTAGAAGATACCTGGCAGAGCCTCAACCAAAGTACGGAAGTGCCGCTCAGACGATTGCAGTTTTTGTTCGGCATCCAACCGTCGGGAGATATCATTAAAGAGCACCACAGCCCCAATGGCATCCCCCTCTTGCAACATGGGATGAATACGCATCTCCACGGGGAAAAGGGTACCGTTTTGCCTTTGCAGATACTCCAACTGCAAATGAACCGCCGACTGATTGCTAATAACATCACAACTTGGACAACCACCGACAGGAATGGGGGTTCCTTCCGCATCGGCCCGATGACACAGTTCGTGGATATTTTTTCCGATCAACTGGTGACTATCCCCATAGCCCAACAACTGAGCAGCCGTTGGATTGCACAAGGTACACAGCCCATTAATATCAATGGCATAAATACCCTCCCCGGCGGAGTCCAACAGTAGCTCAATTTGGGCTTGCCGCTCCTGGACCTCCCGTTCTCGAACCACAACCGTTGTTGCCATTTCATGGAAGGTTGCTATCAATAGCTGAAACTCACCGGGCTGATTGGCCAGTGCAGGAATAGCCCGATCATGACCAAAATCACGGACCGCACTGGTGATAGCCTCCAGGGGACGCCCAACATCCCGCCGTAAAAAATAGCTCATGGCAAAAAAGGCGGCGCCAAAGATCAAGAGATGGATGATACCGTTTTCAATAAACTGCCGCCGAACCAGTTGGTCAATATGTTCCGCAGGGAGCTTAATGCTCATCAACCCACGCAGTTCACCCAACTTATAATTAAAGCCAGTGTTATACATGGCACGGATCGGCTCTGGAGCTTTTTCAATTGAACCATGGCACTTCAGGCAGTGTTCTTCGATCCAAATAGGGGTGGCATAGTGATAGTAGGGAGCGCCCTGATTATCCTGGTACTGGGTAAACCATTTCTGTTCGGTGGGGTTTTGGCGAAAAAACGCCATCGCCTCCAACTCTACACCGTTGGCTGCTTGATGTTTGTTGCGGGGGATATCTGAAACATTGTTAAAACTAACCCCCCCTTTAAACCAGTTTGGAAAGTCCTTGGAGATCCGGTTTAATGCGTGGGCAGGGAGAAGCTTGACGGTTTTGCGGGTTAAAGGAATGCTACTTTCAAGGAAGGCGTGCTGGTAAACACGGCGGGTCGACATAAGTATGCCCCGCACAATCTCTGCCTGATTACGCAGATCCGCTTCGGCCTGTGTTTTTAATTGATGGTAGGAGCGCCACTCAACCGCGCTAAAGGCCGCCAGCAGAAATAGGGCAATCAGCAGTAAAATCCGTTTCTGAATTCCCATACACTCCCCCCAAAACACGCCATAATTAAGCATGAACGGTTCGTTAAAGCTCTGTTATCAGTAGGTTCACCTTATTCAGTATGCCACAATCTTTCATGCAATCCCTTACTTAAATGATCGGCAAATGTAACTATTTTGGTTATAAATCGCACAAAATTGAATATGGTGCTTAAATGCTCTTGCACATAATTGATATAAGGGCAATGACCGTTATCGATTTATAATCCGATCAGGGCAGGATCATGATTCCTTATTTAAACCGATCCCGTCGCACCGCCATTATCGCCCACCGGGGCGCCCGCGCCTATGCGCCAGAAAACACCCTGGCAGCCTTTCAAAAAGCCATTAACCTCACCGCAGCAGATGCCATTGAACTGGATGTTCAACGCACGGCTGATGGTATACCTGTGGTTTTTCATGATGCCACCCTCACCCGCACGACCGATGCCGCCCATAAGCTCACACCTGTACCCTCAGGGGGGTACCCTCTACACCACTTTACCCTCGCCCAACTACAAAAGTTGGATGCCGGGCGCTGGTTTGTCCAAGCCCATCAAGCTGCCATGCAGGGGCAGGATGCTCCAGACTATTTAACCCTACGCCTTCCAGAAGAGCTCAATGCCTACTTAAGCACGGAGGATCTGGAATATTATGCATCCGGGGCCGTGACCATCCCGACCCTGGCTTCGGTCTTAACCTGGGCACAAGGGGCAGGGATTGGAATCAATATTGAACTTAAACCAGGCCCTTCTGCCGCAGATACCCAGCTGGCCCAACAAGTGGTCGCCCTGGTCCAGAGCCATGAGATGGCCAGCCGTACCCTCATCTCCTCCTTTAGCACCGATCAGCTTCGCCATGTACACTTTTTTGATCCCGCCTTACCCACAGCACTGTTGGCGGATACCCCTTTGAAGCATGTTGAACCCTATTTGCAAACCCTACATGCCACAGCCTACCACCCCGGCTGCACGCCACCCTATGATGCCCTGAGCCCACAGGGAGAAATGCTGATCTCACGCTTGCAAGAGGCCGGTTATGGCGTCAATATATGGACCTGCAACGATAAACTACAGATGGCACGCTGGATTGCAGCGGGGGTCTGCGGTATTATCAGCGACCTGCCCAACCGGGTAAGAGATATGGTGGCGTTGCATGCAGCGCTGCCACAAAAGAAAATCACCCCTTAATTCAAGAGAACAAACATAGCCTCATGATGGAACGTCTCGTTGCTCTTTTCGAAAGCAAAAGCCCAAACCAACAACAAATTGGTGGCTTTTTGCTGCAATATGCGCTTATGACCCTCTACTTTGGCGCCATTTTCCTGCTTTTTGCGATCATGTTACTGCTGGAGCTGGATATCAGCATCATTAACCGGGTTATTAGCATTCCGATACTCTTTTTTGGTATGGGCCAGTTTCTTTTCACCCCATTTGTGGCCAAAGCACTGGCTGAAAAGAACCTGCCTGATGCCACCCGAGGCTTGCAAAAAGCTGCGGGAACCCTGGTCGTCTTCAATATTCTCGTGATTGTGCTGAAACTGGAGATTATTGGATGAGCACCCCAGAAACGGATCTGACCTATATCGATAAACTGGTTCTCTGGGCTCGCCCTTTTAGTGGTATTAAACAGTATGTCGCCGGACTTGGTGTCCATGTACTGCTGTTTACCCTCTATTTTCTGGTTGCCGCACTCCTGGGCAAACTGACCCGTGGCGTGCCACTTTTAGAGCCCATTTACATTGCCCTGTACTACTTCTTTGGCTTTGGTCAGCTTATTTTTGTCATCCCCCTCATCCGTCGTGCCCGCCGAGCAGGGATGAAACGCTATATCCTGGGCATGCTCACGGGGACCAACCTACTGATCATGTTCAACCTTATCCTCTACTTTTTTGTGTACTTAAAAGCATAAGTACGCGATCTGATATTGCCCAAGGCCGACATGAGCAGATCGTACGTTTGGCTGGATCAACCGGGATAAGATGTCGGGGATTTGTTTGAGGAAGCAGCCAGTCAGAAGCTGGCTGAATTAACCCACATAACCCGGGCAATCTATCTGGATTGTGGGGTGAGAAGGGTCATCCAACTGCATGGCGGTCAGTTGCCCACCATAGACACAGCCAGAGTCTAAGCCAAAGCTCTGGCCAGGGTTATGATGGTGCAACTGCAACCCCACCATCGCCCAGTGCCCATAGAGCACTTTTTCCCCAGCTTGCCAGGTTCGCTGTTTAAACCAGGGTTGATAGGGGTACCCTAAGGGTGGAAAGGCGTAAGGCTCAACCCCATCTTTTTTCAACTGTTTGGGCCAGATCAATGCCCCATCTGTTTTACACAAACGCATACGGGTCAGTGCGGTCATAACAAAGGCGCTGCGCTCCAACTTTGTCGCGGCTGGGCCTGGGTCTCGTAGGGGCAACCCCCGTTTTAAGACCCCAAACAGCGCCATAACATCATCATCATCTCGAAGATGAGCCACCGCTTGGTCGGCCAGCGACTGAGCCTCAGATAAGGACCAATGGGCAGGAATACCGGCATGGACCATATAGGCGCCACTTACAGGTTCTTGCACCATTAAGGGCATCTGCCTAACCCAACGGTACAACTGGTCACGATCCTCTGCTTGTAGATAATCTGTATGCCAATGATGCTCTTTAGTTGGTAAAGCACCATGCTCTAAGGCCAGCAAACGGACCTCATGGTTCCCCAATGTTGTGACCGCACGGGAACCCAAGGATTGCACCAGGCGCATGCAACCCAGCCCATCGGGCCCACGACTGAGCAGATCTCCCGTGAAGTACAGTTGGTCACTCGCAGGATCGAAATTCAACCGGTCCAGTAGCTGCTTAAGCTCATCGACGCAACCGTGCAAGTCACCAATGGCATAGATCGCCATCGTCTAGACCTCTTTGGACCACTGACAATACGGATGAGCAACCAATGAGGCGTTGGCGTAACGAAAATCCTCGGTGACCTCCTGCCCAACCCAATCGGGTAGAACCACCGCCTCCTCTTCACTGGAGAGCTCCACCTCAGCCACCAGTAAGCCCTGGTTCTCACCAAAAAACTCATCGACCTCCCAGGTATGACCCTGGTGTTCAATAAGGTAGCGGTGTTTCTCAATTAAAGGGCGCTGGCACAGCTTCTCCAGCATCTCCACCGCATCCGACACCGGAATTTCATACTCATATTCAGGGCGTTTGGCCCCCTGGGACTTGCCCTTAATGGTCAGTGTACCTTTGTCACCAGCTACCCGAACCCGTACCACCCGCTCTTTGTCCGTAGAGAGGAACCCCTGGCGATAGAGTGTCCCTTCACTGCGCCCACGCCAACCGTCATGGGCGATCAGAAATTTGCGTTCAATCTCAAAGCTCATCTAGCATCCTTCTGGTAATGAGAGATTTATCCCAATCTTCAGTTCGGCCATGGAGCCGTTTGCCTTGCAGCAATCCGGCAAAGGTCTCCATGGTTCGCCGAGCATCCCCAATGGGGTGATAAAAGGCATCCCAGTGATCATGCCCTTCCCCATCATGGTTGGCGATGACAGCATCATACTGATAAGCCATGGACATTTCCGTCAAGGCACGGGTCGCCCGACGCTCGACATCCTGCAAGTCTGGCAAGCTCAGTGTTCCCTTCCACTTAGCGGCTCGGTGCAACAGTTTGCGGCGCATGATATCCGCCACAAAACTCTTCAGGTCCACCGCAGGGTCACACCCGTTAAGATGCTCAATCTCAGCTTTAGAGAGTGGGGAGAGAAACACCTTCAGCGTATCAAAACGCTCTAGAACCCCAATACTTTTCAGCTTTTCAACCAAATAGGTATTGCCTTCAAAAAAGACATCCCGTCCAGCATCCAGCGCTTTATTCAACGTGGCTAGCTCAAGACACTGCAGTTCACCACGCGCTTCAAAGGTTAAAAAACCATCTTGCTGACCGATCTGATCAATCTTTTTACGGGGGCGAAAGTGATAATCCACCCCATCTCTCTCATAGGGCCGGGGTGCCCGTTCATTGTAGAGGACCACCCGCTCCATATTGGCCAACAGATCCGGATAGAACTTCTCCATGGCAGACATTAAGGGCCCTTTGCCCACACAAGCTGGTCCGGACAGAATGATAAAACGTGCCATGGTGACTTCCCTTATAGTGCAAATGTCTGTTTAAAAATGGATTGATGAATATCACTAAGACTGACAATACCCACCAACACATTTTTTTCATCCACCACCGGTAACCGACGAAAATGGTGGGAGGTCATCCGAGAAGCAGCATCCAACACAGGGTCTTCTGGGCTACAGGTAAAGACCGATGAGGTCATAATCTCATCCACCTTTTTTTCCATAACCTTAGGATAGGTTGCTTCCATCGCTTCAAAATCCCGCCCTTTGACAGGATCAGCCAAATATTCCGAATAGCTGGGCAGCAACGCATTGAGAATATCTTTCTCAGAGATAATACCCACCAACCGGTTTATCTCATCCACAACGGGCAAGCCGCTCACTTTGAGCGCACAGATAACACTCGCCACATTTTTCAGATCATCTTCGCGATTTGCCGTCCGCACTTCACCCGTCATCACATCTTCTACACGCATGGATCTCTCCTATGGCGTTTCATTATTTTAATGCACCGTTAGGGAACCACCGGATTGATCATCCAACTCATCCAGCGCTTCACGAGCAATCTCTCGAACATCACCGTTATCATCATCCAGTCGAGCTTCCAGGTAAGGAATGGCGGTACGGTCCCCGGTTAAAGGGAGGTAGTGGCAAGCATCACCACGAATGCGGGGGTCTTTATGCTCGGTCAACTTGCACAACCCCTCGGTCAGAACCTGGGAAATACCTGAACCCTGCAACTCCTCTAGAACCACCCCGACCCCCAGGCGGGTGTTTATACCCACTTTATCGTCCCCCAAAAGATCCACAAATGCCGAGAGATGCTTGGGTTGATTACGTACAATGGTCTCCACCAACTGGCGCTGACCTGAAGAGAACAGATGGTCAAAATAGAGCGCCATACCTTTAGGTTCACGTCGCTGCGCCAACCAGTGTCTCAACTCTGCAAGGGTCAATGCCCCCGTAAAAACAAACGGCCCAAGGCTTAGCCATGGTACCGAACGCACACCACGGGTGGCCGCTTCTTCTGGAAACCGCTGTACATTGAACACCTCCAGCTTGGCCAGCTCACCGGTCTCTAATAGCTCAGAGAGTGCTGTAAGCATGGTGCTGCAGTGGGGGCATCCTGGCCCCATGAGTAAAATCGCCTGTGGTCTTGGCATTGTCCTTTAACCTATCCTCTCACCCACACTTCCCAGATCCACTGTAATGCAAACCCAGGTCTGGAATCATCCCTCAAATATCATCCGAGCTATCCGGCTTCAATGTCAGCATCATCAAGACAGCATCTTCCCGGCCATGGTGACCCAGTGGGTAATAACGAGGTCGCACCCCCTGGTGGATAAAACCCAGCTTCTCATATAACCCAATGGCCGCTCCGTTAGAAGCCCGTACCTCCAGCTCCAACCGATCACCTGCGCGACGACCAACGCCCTGGATTAACCCTTCCATCAATATCAGACCATAACCATGGCGACGTTGTTCCGGCTCGACGCCCAAGGTCATGACATGCCAACTCTCATATTGGGCTCGGGCAATGGCAAAACCCACCAGCCGTTGTTCAAGCCACCCCACCAGAGCCACACTCTGTTCGCGCAGCTCCTCTGCAAACATACCCTCTGTCCAAGGCTTGGGCGAGATATGATAATCCAACTCTGCCAAAGCAACACAGTGGCTAGCCAGCATGGGTGTCAGATGCATCATGGCAACTCTTCCAGCACAACATCCTGTTCTTGGGCAAAAAACTGTTGTACCGCTTCAAGGTCATAAATACAGGTTGCGGGCGGTAGACCTGCAACAAAACGTTTACCATAACCACGGCGGCTTATACGTGCATCCAACACAGCAATCACCCCCCGATCTGTCGCACGGCGCAACAAACGCCCCGCCCCTTGTTTTAAGGTTAGAATCGCCTGAGGCACAGACAGTTGCATAAAAGGGTTACCACCCTGACTTTCACAAAACCGATTACGCGCGGCACTTATGGGATCATCTGGTGGGGTAAAAGGTAAACGGTCGATCACCACCATAGAGAGCGCAGCCCCCGGAATATCTACCCCTTCCCAGAAGGTGCTGGTTCCTAATAACACGGAGTTTTCTTGGGTTTTAAACATCTCCAACAAGGCCCGTTTGGGACGTTCGCCCTGCACATACACCGGGTAGGGTATGCGACGGGCTAACACTTTTTCCACCTGGCCCATCATACGATAGCTGGTAAACAGACAGAGCGCACGACCACGGCTGGCTTGAATAAGATCTACCAGCTCTTCAATAAACATATTGGCAAAACCCGGTGCATTGGGTTCGGGCAAACGCCGGGGTAGGTAGAGACGTGCCTGACGGGGATAATCAAAGACCGGGGGTAGCTGCTCGCAGGTCGCAATTTCCGGGTCTAGCCCCAATTGGCTCATAAAATAGCTAAACCCTTTTTCCCCCTTACCTGTCGAGAGTGTGGCCGAGGTAAAGATCGCACACTGCACCCGTGGATAGAGCATCTCACGCATGGTCTGCCCCACGTTGAGGGGAGAGGCTTGTAAAAACACCCCACGGTTCCGTGTCTCATACCAGTAGATACGTTCGGGGTCATCCAAGGTACGGATGGTGCCGGATGCAATCAGCAGTTTTTCCAAACGTCGGCCACAACTGCCCAGGCCAGCACTACGTTCTAGGTGAGGTTCAAGCAGCTCTGCCAATTTATGCAGGGTCTGTTCACAGCGCACCAAAGCTCGGCCCGCCTCTTGTTCCAGATGCTCAGGCGCCAGGGCATCCCGACTATTTTCTATCGGAAAAGCGGTCCGTAGAACAGCCGCGCTCTCCTCGACCACCGTAAGATGATGCAACAGGTCAGGATCATCCATCCCCACCATATCCATCTCTCGGCGGCAATCCCGAGCCAGTTCCAACATTTGATAATTACTGACCTCCAACCCAAAAAAACGGGTGACTACATCAGGAATTTGGTGGGCTTCATCAAATACCACCACCTGATAATCCGGTAAAATCTCACCAAAGCCCCCCTCCCTAACCGCCAAGTCTGCAAAAAACAGATGGTGGTTAACCACCACCAATTGTGACTCTTTGGCCCGGGCGCGGGCTTTAAACAGGTAGCACTCCTGCAGATCAGGGCACTCCTGCCCTAAGCAATCATCGCCATTGGTCGAAAGCTCTGGCCAGATATCCAGTTTTTCTGGGAGGTTGGTTAACTCATCACGATCCCCTTGCACCGTAAAAGCCGACCAGTCTGAAATAACATCCAACCACTCACGGGCTTCACTACGCAGCATTTGGCTATTGGCCCGCATCTGCTTAAAACGGTGTAAGCACAAATAGTTTGCACGACCTTTTAATAAGGTGGCACTAAAACGGGTCCCTACCACTTGCCGTAAAAGCGGTAGATCTTTTTCTAAAATTTGATCCTGCAACGCTTTGGTTGCGGTGGAGACCACCACCCTTTTACCCATGGCCAACAAAGGCAGCATATAGGCTAAGGTTTTACCGGTACCGGTACCGGCCTCGACCATGAGCAACCCCTCCTCCTGCACCGTTCGGGCAATGAGCTCTGCCATACGGACCTGGGCGCCACGGGGTTCATAATTCTCCAGGCTCTGAGCCAGGGCACTTTCGGGACCAAACAGGGTTTGTGTCCAACTTTCAATTTCGTCCATGGAATCCACAATAATCAAAACGCATGCGTATTCATGCGAACCAATGATGATGACGCCGCTCAAAGCCAAAGGCAACCATGCACGGAGGGGAAGCTGAGATTGACGCTATGGGCTCCCCCCCCTACAATGGCCAACCATTGAATACATGACCGTCCATTTATTCACGCTATATACGATCGTGAGAAGCACCATGAAGATTGCCCGAATGTTCAAATTTGAATCCGCCCATCGGCTGCCCTATCACGATGGCAAGTGCCAACGCCTGCATGGGCACTCCTATCGTTTAGAAATGATCTTCTCTGGCACGGTGCGCCCCCCTCAGGAGAGCGACCCCCAATCCGGCTTTGTTGCGGACTTTGGTATTGTTAATGATCTGGTTAAAGATGAGCTGATTGACCCCTACCTAGACCATCGGGATCTCAACGAATCGATCCCCAACATCCCTTACACATCCGCAGAGTATATGTCTGCCTGGATTGTGGGTTGGTGCATGCGTGAGCTAGAAGGCCGCCCTGAGTTGGGGGATCTAAAAATTGAACGTGTGCGTTTGTGGGAAACCATTAATGCATGGGCTGAAGCGGATAGAAAAGATGCACAAGGGATGAATTTTCATGTCTAAAACCTATGCCATTTGTGAAATTTTTCACTCTGTCCAAGGTGAGGCCACCCATACAGGCCTACCCATGGTCTTCATTCGTTTCTCTGGCTGCCCCTTGCAATGTTCATGGTGTGATGAGCCCTTACATCGCCAACCAACCAAGGCCGAACATCTGACCTTAGAACAGATCCGTGCCCGTATTTTAGAAATAGCCCCGAACACCCCCAATATTCTTCTAACCGGCGGGGAACCCTTAATTGCCGACGAGCTCGACACCCTGGTTGAGTACTTTAAAGAACAGGAATATTGGATTGCCATGGAAACATGTGGCGAGGGGGGGGAGATCCCTGCTGAAGTTGATTGGGTGACACTATCCCCCAAAAACCCCCTGCCACAGACAGTCTATGAGCGCGCCGACGAGATTAAATTTGTGATCGGACCGGATGCCGGAGACACTGAAAAACAACAACTCAGCAGTTGCCAACACCCCAATTTTTGGCTGCAACCCCGCGCCCTGCCCTCAGGCCCAGATCCACGCGCTGTAGATTTATGCTACCGGTGGGCATTGGAAAGTGGCGGAACATGGCGCTTATCTCTGCAGACCCATAAATATATTGGGGTTGATTAAGCCCCATGCGTCCAACCGCGCCTCGCCTGCTTGTGATTACAGATACCACCGCTTGCCCGGTTTGGGAAAAGTGGATACCCGCCGCCATTGCGGGAGGCGCACAGCACATTTTATGGCGTGAAAAAACGCTCTCTGATCACGATTATCTTCACCAAGCACAATCCTTATGGGCGCTTATCACCCCATTGGGGGCCAAACTATTGCTGCATAACCGCCCACATTTATTGCCCCATGTCGCAGCTGCGGGGGTACATATGAGCGATGGGGGGGAATCTTTAGCTCCCATTCGGGCTCAAATAGGTGAACATTTACTCCTTGGGCGCTCTTGCCACACGCTTCAGGGTGCATCCCAGAGCTTTAAGCAAGGGGCCGACTATATAACCTTATCCCCTCTGTTTGCGACGCTTAGCCATCCAGGGGCCCCCCATTTAGGCCCGGAGACCTTTGCCAAGTGGGTACAGCAACTCTCTGGGCCAGTCCTAGCCTTAGGGGGAATAAATGTTGATAATGCCCATCAAGCCTATTTGGCAGGGGCACATGGCGTTGCACTGATACGGGAAGTCTGCACCTCCAGCGATCCCAAGGCTGCGGTTGAACATCTGTTAAATCATGAAAAGCGTACAAAAGCTTAGTCATGGATCATTTTTTATTCATCTTCTACCGACTGCCTTTGTTACACTAGCGGTGTGCATGACGCTGGCAAGTGCCCTATAAGAGGCGGGTTTACAGGACAAAAAGTCAGTTACATGCGGTCAGTATCTGCAACGAACAGACTTATTGACCCATAAATATTGGTATCGAGCGTGTGCACGAACCACTTTCAGAGGGAGGGCAGTCATGTTTCAACTCAGTGCCGATGGTGCCAACGCCACCCTGACTTTGGACGGCGATTTAACCATTCAACAGGCAGCCGAGCTGAAGGAAAGCTGTGTCAATGCTGTGCAAAACAGTGAAAACCTAGCCCTTAACATAAGCGGGGTCACCCGTGTGGATCTGGCTGGAATACAACTGATTTGCGCCATGCATCGTGCTCTGGTTGATGGTGGTAAGCACCTGACCATTCAAGGAGAGGTACCCGAGGCTTTTCGTGAAACCGTCCGTATTGCCGGTTTCCAAGCATGCGTGGCCTCGGATCAAACCCAATTGTGGAATGCGGGAGAGTAAAGGAAATGGCCAAAACGATTATGACGGTGGATGATTCATCCAGCGTCCGACAGATGGTAAGCATCACCCTTAAAAGTGCCGGCTACACCGTCGTTGAAGGGGTGGATGGGCAAGATGCGCTCACAAAGCTTAAGGCATCACCGGTGGACATGGTCATCACCGACCTAAACATGCCCAATATGGATGGCATCACCCTTATTCGTAATTTACGGGCACTACCCGCCTTTAAATTCACCCCCATTGTGATGCTTACAACTGAATCTCAAGCCAGCCGTAAACAAGAAGGCAAATCGGCAGGGGCAACAGGATGGATTGTCAAACCATTCAAGCCAGATCAGTTATTGACGGTAATTAAAAAAGTATTGCGTTAAAACACGTGCTTTAACGTACCCAAACAGAGACGACCTGCAACCGGGGAGTTGGGATCCATGTCCGTGGAAATTGATACCAGCGCATTTACCGAAGAGGCCTACGAACTTCTATCGGAACTGGAAGATTCCCTTCTGGAATTGGAGGAAAACCCCACGGATATGGATCTGATTGGGCGAGTATTCCGAGCCATGCACACCATCAAAGGCTCTGGGGCCATGTTTGGCTTTGATGAAGTTGCCGAATTTACCCATGATGTGGAAACCGTCTTTGATAAAGCTCGGGAAGGGGCCATCCCTGTTACCAAAGAGCTTATCGATCTCACCCTTGCTGCGCGTGATCAGATCCGCAGCATTTTGGATGAAGCTGGCGGTGGTGATCCTTCGGACAAAGATAATGCCCAGCGTATTATCTTAGGCCTGCGCGCCCTACTGCCAGGCTCAGAAACCAGCAGCGACTCCCCAGCCAATGAAGAGCCCGTTCTTGAAGATGCTGAAGAGGAGCTTGAGGGTGGCTTGCACACCTTCCGCATCCGCTTTAAGCCCGATGCCAATATCTTTATGACCGGAACCAACCCACTGCTCTTGGTTGAAGAGATTATGGAGTTGGGGTCTACGAAGATCATTGGGATCAGTGACTCCATCCCGCCTTTAGCCGAAATGGACCCTGAGCAGTGCCATACCAACTGGGAGGTGTTTCTTACCACCGACCAGGGGGAAGAGGCCATCAAAGATGTCTTTATCTTTGTTGAAGATGAGTGTGACCTGAACATTCGGCGGATCGACCGTGAAGAAGATGTAGACGATCAGGCCGATGTCAAACGGCTGGGGGACCTGCTGGTTGAGCGTGGCGATATTGATAAAGATACGCTAGAGAGCATCACCAACCCCCTGGGTGACCGTCTGGTACAAGCGGGATTGGTCAGCAAAGGGCAAGTGGATGCCGCACTAACCGAGCAGAAGGTTGTTAAAGAAAAACAAGCGACCAATAAAGTTCGGGAACAGGCCGCCAGTGTACGGGTACCTTCTGACAAGCTAGACCAGCTGGTGGACTTGGTTGGTGAGCTTGTCACCGTCCAGGCCCGGTTAAACCAAACGGCCCACAGTGAAGCAAACCATGACCTTCAGCTCATTGCAGAAGAGGTCGAGCGGCTCACCAGTGAACTGCGGGACAACACCATGTCCATCCGCATGCTGGCCATTGGCACCACCTTTAATAAGTTTAAACGCTTGGTTCGCGACCTCTCTAAAGAGCTGGGTAAACAGATTGAACTCACCACCTCCGGTGCGGATACAGAGCTGGATAAAACGGTTATTGATCAACTGAATGACCCTCTGGTTCACATCATTCGTAACAGCATTGATCATGGTGTGGAAGGACCAGAAGAGCGCAAGGCCCTAGGCAAAGAAGCTGCTGGGACGGTCCATCTTTCGGCCGAGCATAGTGGTGCGAGCGTACTTATTCGCATTACCGACGATGGTGCGGGACTGGATGCCAACCGGCTACGCACCAAAGCCATTGAAAAGGGCCAACTGCCTGCAGATCTGGAAATTACCGATAAAGAGGCTTACCAGTTAATCTTTGGTGCCGGTTTTTCAACAGCAGCCAAGATTACCAACGTCTCTGGACGCGGTGTTGGTATGGATGTGGTGCGTAAATCCATTGATGCACTGCGCGGCTCGGTGGATGTCGACAGTGAACTGGGTAAAGGCACCTCTATTACCTTAAAACTGCCCCTGACACTGGCGATTATTGAGGGCCTGTTGGTACAGATCCATGATGAGTACTTTGTACTCCCCTTGGCCGCTGTTGAGGAGTGTGTCGAACTAACCCGAACGGATGTTGCCAACACACATGGTCGGCAGGTTATCAATGTACGGGGTCACATTGTTCCGTATATCCGTTTAAGAGAGCGGTTTGACATTGGTGGTCATCCACCGGATGTGGAACAGATTGTTATTTCTGAAGTTGAAGGCCAGCAAATGGGCTTTGTTGTCGATCATGTCATTGGGCAGCACCAGACGGTGATTAAATCTCTGGGCAAAGGGTTTAAACATCCCGATGAATTTTCAGGGGCAACCATCCTGGGGGATGGCACAGTCGCACTGATTATTGATCTGTCTAAGATGGTTCGCCTTGCTGAGCGTCAGGAACTGACTGGCACCAACGGTTAATCAAGCCTCATCGGCAGGCATGACACCTTACATCCCAAAAAAGCCAAAGGCCTGCTATGCAGGCCTTTGGCTTTTTTATTTCTCATGTCATAACGTGCTTTTGCGTTACTTACTCACCCAAATGTTTCAATAGCACTTCGGCCAGACCATCCGGTTGAAATTTACCAACAAAGTCATTGGCCCCAACCTGCTTGGCATGCATCCGGTTCGACGGGTTACTCATGGAACTATGCAAAACCAGTGGAATAATCCCTAGGGATTCATGTTCTTTCACCCGGCGGCAAAAGGTAAAGCCATCCATACCTGGCATTTCGATATCTGAAATAATCAGGGCAAAGCTGGATTTACTATGAACCTCTAAATCCCTTTCCAACTCTGCCATGGCCTCACGGGCATTGGAGAAGCTCTCATAGCCCAAGCCAAGGGTTTGCAGGGCTTGTTCCAACAAACCCCGAGCCGCGCCGGAGTCATCCGCAATCAGTACTTTACGTCCACCGAGATCCAGTGCCTGGGTTCGTTCAACAAGATCTTCAGAGAGACGGTGTTTAATTTGCAACACCTCTTCAAGCACTTTTTCAACATCCAATACCTGAATGGTTTGCTCATCATCGGTATACGCGGTTGCTGTCAGATAGTTTGCCGAGGAGAGGGAGCCCGGCTCATTAACCTCTTCCCAACTTCGGGTAATTAAAACATTGGGTCGGTTGATCAACAACCCCTGGGTGGTGTTGCTGTATTCACAAACAATGATGTAGGTGATACACCCTGCCCGTGGCTGGGAGTTCAACCCCAATGCAATAGAGAGATCGAGTACTGTGACCGCTTCACCTCTAAACCGCATGGTACCGATTACAGCACTCGGCGTACCCGGAACTTGGGTAATGGTGTCAGGCGTTTCAATCACCTCAATAATTTTGAAGACATTGATGCCATAAAGCTGCTCATCCGATAAGAAAAAGGTGAGCATCTCCATCTGGTTTGAGAGTGCCAAGTTGGCTCTCTGGTCAACTTCATCCAACAATTCAGCCATTTTTGCCCCCAAGATTGACCCAAACACTTAGACATCTATTCACACCCATCATTGTACACTGTCCCATGGTGCAAATGTGTGCTTTTTTATTATGAATCACATATATCGATCTATTTCTTCCCGACCATAAGAGACGGAGCCTTCATTAAAAGAAAAGACTGTTTCTCTTATTCTAAGCTATTGCCCTGGGTTACCCAGGCATGCCAGCCCGGTCTAAAGGATCGGCACAAACTTTAGCAGTAAGAGATAGAGACGATATACATATCCCGACAAAATATCTTCATAAGGTTTGGGTCTTATTCATCCCAACCCCACAGGACAGGGCGCTTTGATCCTGAGCACAAATACACTTAAAATACATGGTATTATGATTATATCACATCCATTAAAGCTTTTTTATCCTGACTCTTTAATGCAGGATAATGGTGAAGCAGCAACTGCGCACCGGTGCGATGTTTCAATTCACAAAAGAGATTAACCATCAAGTTCATCATGGGTTCTAACAACGACAAAGGTGGCGACTCAACCATAAGCAGCTCAACCAACACCGTTGCCAAGGGTTCTTTGTACGCATATTTGGCATAGATCGCGGCCTTAAAGATGGGTACTTCAAAATCACGATGGGCTTGCCACTCCATCTGATTCAACTGTTGAAGCGCTTTTCCAGGTAGTTCTCGATCGGAAAAAACCATTGCATCGGCTTTGGTTTGCTCATAAGCAGTAAAACAGGTTGAGATCGGGGTCGTGGGCTGTTGAATATCGTTTAAAAGCTGTTCCATACGTTTATCCCAACTGTTCTTCTCCACCACACGCGCCGCCCCACAAGACAACCACGCCAGCCTGCTGGGATCAGCAAGAACAGCTTTCACCTGAGCCACCAAAGATTCTGCATCTTCATAGATGAGGATATCCTCATCAGGTGTAAAAAAGTCCGTCAAACTTTCTGCCATATTGGTCACGACAACAGAACCACAACTGCTACCTTCAAAATTACGCGGATTAAAGACACCATGGTGGTTCTGGTTGAAGACCAGCTTACTGCAGGAAAAGAGTTTGGCTACCTCCTCCCGCCAAATACCTTGGGTAAAATGGGTTTTTAAACCTGCCTGTTCTAGAGCTTGAAGTAAAGCAACACGCTCTGGACGTTTTTCAGGGTCCATATCGCCAACAAAAACAATATCCAAATTCCGCTCATGCTCAGGATAAGGCCGATACACATGGTGATCATATGCATGGGGCAACCACTGAACAGAAGGGTGTCCAACCTTCTCAAATAGAGGGATATATTGTTTAAAGCTTACAAATATACGATCAAACAACTTGGCATATTCCTGCTGCCACCCCCCATTAAAGTGTGGATCAATACTGTAGTACCAACATGGGCATGGCGCTTCCATCAAGCCACTGGGGAAAAATTTCTGCCCAGACTCCATCACAAAAATAGCATCTGGCTGGAACCCTTCAGGTAACCGTTGCAGAATCTCCTGAACAGAGGTCGCCGTTTCACACCCCGCCCGCCACCCTGGCTCCTGACAACGCTCATGGCCCACCCCAACCGCACAGACCTGAAAGATCTTTCTAAGGCTCTGCTCAACAAAGCTGGCTGTCGTACCATAATGGTAACCATAGAGAAGAAGAAGTCGGCTTATCTGTTTACTACTTGTACGCATCATGATCTTTTGTTTCCTATATATTATAGGCTTACACATCATAACGATGGATCTTATTGGGACCTTTAGAATGAACAGAGTATACTACTGTTTTACAATCTATGAAAAGTCACATGCGCGGGGCATACTACTTGCGATCAAACTTGTCATGGCTGGGTTTATTGGCTATAGATGATGCGTGTTTATCTATATTTTTAGCCAATACGCGTTTATAAAATTTTAACCATGTGTGTCTGTAATAATATGCAAGCTGACCGCACCATACGTGTCCTGATTGTCGATGACTCTTTTACGGTTCAAAAAACACTGGGGCGCATACTCAGTGAAGATCCGGAAATTGAAGTCATCGGCTGCGCCTCAGACCCTTACGAAGCCGCTGAACTCATGCGTACACAAGCACCCGACGTGATTACACTTGATGTCGAAATGCCGCGTATGGATGGGTTAACTTTTTTACGTAAGCTCATGCGTCAACACCCCATTCCAGTGGTCATGTGCTCCTCCATCACACCGGAGAATTCCGATAAAGCGATGGAAGCCTTGGAGCTGGGCGCGGTTGAAGTTTTCACCAAACCCAAACTGGGCACCGCGCAACATCTGGAAGAGATCAGCATACAGTTTTGCGATGCCATTAAAGCCGCTGCTAAAGTACGTTTTGGCAGTAAACCCCCAAGCAAACCTAAAAGCAGCAGCCCAAAAGCAGCCCCCAAAAGAGCGTTAAAGGTATCACCCAAATTAACGGCAGATGCGGTCATCCCACCTCGGGAACCTAACCGTTGTCGGGCTGTGGCGGGCCAGGGTCGCATGATCGCCATAGGTGCATCAACCGGTGGAACAGAAGCCTTAAAATCTGTCCTAACCCAGCTTCCCTTAGATTGCCCACCCATTTTTATTGTCCAGCATATGCCGGCTCAGTTTACCGGTTCTTTTGCCAGCAGATTAGACGAACTGTGCTCCATACGGGTCAAAGAGGCCGTTAATCAAGTCATTGTCACACCTGGTATGGCCGTGATTGCTCCTGGTGATAAGCATATGCTCATCCGCTATACTGCCGGCAACTACCGGGTTGAACTGCGGGATGGTCCTTTGGTCAGTCGTCACCGACCATCGGTTGATGTGCTCTTTCGCTCAGCCGCCCAGTTTGCTCCTGGTGTGGCCATAGGTGCCATCTTAACCGGCATGGGGGATGATGGTGCCCACGGCATGCTTGAAATGCATGATATGGGCAGCCAAACCGTTGCTCAAAATGAAAAAAGCTGTGTGGTCTTTGGCATGCCCAAAGAGGCCATCACCTTGGGTGGGGTCGATCATATTTCTGATCTTACACGCATACCTTCTCTGCTAATGCAGTTAAGTGAGTAAGCCATGAGCAAACCCCTCTTACCTGGCCAATCACCCTTAACAGACAAAGAGTTCCAACAGTTAGCCCTGCTTATACAACGGCAACTGGGCATTCAGATGCCAGCCTCAAAAAAGACGATGCTCTCTGCACGCATACAAAAACGTCTAAGGTTGCTCAAAATGCAATCCATGCAGGAGTATGTTCAGTGGGTCACAGACCCATCAAAAGCAGGCCAGGAATATATTAATTTTCTGGATATCGTCACAACCAACAAAACAGATTTTTTTAGAGAGCCGATTCATTTTGATTTTTTAACCCACACCATTTTTCCACAAATGAGTCATCTTGGTTATGGCACAGGACGTCCGGTAAAAATATGGAGTGCGGGCTGCTCAAGCGGTGAAGAACCCTACACCATTGCCATGGTGGCAAAAGAGTATGAACAGAGCACTAAGCAAGCCTATAAAGTGGATATTTTGGCCACAGACATCTCCAGCAGGGTGCTGAAAAAAGCCCAAAATGGTGTGTATGAGATGGAACGGATTGCACCGGTTTCTCAGGCACTGCGAAAAAAATATCTCCTACGCCACAAAGACCCAACCCAAAAAAAAGTACGTATGGGACCTGAGCTACGCGAGATGCTTCGCTTTGGGCGCTTAAACTTTATGGATGGTGAGTTTGGACTTAAAGAGAAGATGCATGTCATCTTCTGCCGCAACGTCATGATCTACTTTGACCGCCCAACCCAAGAACGTCTGGTCAACCAGTTTTGCCACTATCTGGAACCTGGTGGTTATCTCTTTATTGGCCACTCTGAGACATTAAATGGCCTAAACGTTCCTGTCACCCAAGTCAAACCAACCATCTATCAGTTTGGTTAACACCCGCCGCCCTTACATATGCTGCTCTTGTTTTAGTTTATCTAGAGCGTGCCTAAGCTCCATTTTTACCGCTTGCTCGACTTGGGTTGTAAAAGGGCCAAGCTTATTAAGGATGGAACGCCCTTCAGCAGAACCATAAAAGTCCACTAAGGCACGAAGCTCCATCGTTGTGAAATGTTTAACCAACAGATGGACCGATATCTTTTGTAAGCGGTTTTTGTCGATCAACTGCTGCATTAATGCATGGAACTTCAAGCGATCATGTTCAGGCAACTGCTCAGCATAGACCTGGATCATTTCATTTAAACGTGTCTCAACAGGATGCAGCTTGGCATACTTGGTGGCGGCTTTTTCGCGATTTTTGGGTGTGTCAGGAACAGAGGGCGGGGCAGAAGGCCCAACCTGTACAACAATACGCCGCGGCTCGGCATGAACAAACAGCACATTTACCGTGATCAACAGCGTAAAAACAGATAAAAACATGAAGCGTTTTTGCAAAACCACGCCCTCACATACCCCCTAATTAGAATCCAGTCATCCCCGACCTAAATAGAGATCTCATCACGCGCCAAGGGGCAATAACGCTGGTATGAACACCCCTTCAATAGACGCTAAGCAAAGAGCACGTGAGCCCCCTACCCTAGAATGGATAAACCCAACCGAGCTTGGCTCGGCCACGGCCTTACATATCATCCGTACACTTAAAAGGTCTCAGCGGTTTCCCCCTCTAAGATGGGGTCATAAAAACTATGAAGTGCCGCTTTAGGCCGGGGTGCTTGTGACCTCACTTTAAAGGCCAGTTCAGCTTCTGAAAGGCGGGTTTGGGGGGTTTGCCAATTTGCAGGAGGTTTGAGTGCATCCAACCCTGGGCCACGTGGCTGAACCAAGGCATTCAATGATGCTTGGCCTTGATAGCGCATCAAATAGATCGCCTGTCCATGGGTCACACGTTTTACATAGTGTCGGGTTTCAGCAAAGGGTATCTCCTCAATAAAGGTCAAAGCATCCATTTTATCCCGGCGCCCTTTCCACATCTTGGCGCGTCCAGGCCCCGCATTGTAAGAGATCAACGCCAGGGCCATATCCCCTTCATGTCGTGCAAGCATACGCTGAAGATAGGATTGCCCCAGAGAGAGATTATATTCAGGACGCAAAAGCTTTAATTGCGTTGCCCGGGGTAATTTTAAAATACGTGCTTCACCCCGAGCCGTCGCAGGCATAAGCTGCATCATCCCCATCGCACCCGCCGAGGATTTAATGCGGTGGTTAAACAGGCTCTCTTGGCGTACCGTGCCCCATACCGCCGCAGGATGAAGCGTCCAGCCCGTAGCGGGCGCCCAGCGCCCTGGCTCTGGATAGAGACCGCGCCATAGCTTCCCACCACCACTGTTCCGTAAAGCGGAGGCGGTACGGATAACATGGTGAGGGTCTTGATAATTTTCAGCCAGGCAGATCTGCTGCATCGGGCTGAGTTTTAACTTCTTGGCAATGCGTTTAACCTCAGAACCGACATAGTAGGCACGGTCCATACGCACCAACTTTGCCATACGCAAACGTGCTGTTTTTAACAAGCCATCCTCAAATGGCACATCATTACAGGTCAGCTTACGCCCCCCAATATTATCCGCTGTGAGCGACCCTTTGAGCCGCTCAATGGCTAACAGGCCATAAAACGTATCGGGATGTTTGGTCGCTTTACGCAGCCACTTATTAAAGGGTTTGCCCTCTTGTTCTAACAGCTTTGCTGTCCAATAAGCCCCTTGGCTTGCACGGTTACGATCTTTGGCATGAAGACCTAAACGTCGGAAATTATTAAGCGCCACCTCTTTTTTACCCAGTTTTAACGCACTCCAACCCGCCATCCAGGTGGAATCAGCCAAGCGGCCGGTTGATTCATCCGCATTGGCCTGGAGCAGAAGGTGGGCCTGTGAAATTTTTTCACGTAGGTAGAGCAGATCCTTACCAAAGCGATAGCGCAGTGACGCGCGCACCTTTTCACTCAGGTATCCCCCCTCAACGCCCATTAACAGCGCGATGGCGGCTGTACGTCGCTTATGACGCCATAGCCCCATAATCCGGGCTTCCCACAAGCGCCCATCCATCTTGTCTTCAGCATTGAGCGTCTGATAGTGTTTTTTAAAACTGCCCCGCCCATAATAGGCCGAAGCCAGGGCACGGAAATAGTCCGCCCGACCTGGATCAAAGGCTTTAATAATCTTCTCTAGCCCCTTCACCCTTTTTTTACGGATATACACCCAAGCACGCGCTTCATGGTCGCTTTGACTTAAGCGAGGGGAAAAGCGGGTCCGCAACTGTTTTTCCAACCCCTTATACAGCGCATTGCCCTCTCGATAGAGGCGTCGCCAAATGGGCCATGCTTTATCAAAGCGTTTTTCATGGACCAGCGCTTCAAGATAACGAACCCGCTGGGCTGTTTTACCGGATTTAATGGTTCTATTTTGGTACCAGTCGGCAACGACACGGTGATTTTTATGACTGATCATCCGCTGATCAAGCAAACCACGCACACGATACGCCAATGGGTGGTCAGGCCACTGTTTTAAAAAGGCCTGAAGACGTGAAACTGTGGCCCGATAATCGGGATGAAACAAGCGTTCCCAAGCCACATAAGAGGCCAGGAAATCATCTTCCTCCCAAAAATCATTGCGCAACAAGTCTGCAGGCAACTGCGGCTTAAGAAGGGCCGAGAAACGCTTTTTAAAACGCTTTTCCAAACTAAATTTAGCCCAAGGCCGCCGTATTTTTGGTCGGGGCGTGGCACGTTGAACATGGACCACTGTTTCAGGTGTTAGGGATCTCTTCTGTGCATCACTGCTCGGTAGCAATGGTTTTTGGCTATTGAAATGATTGATTGTATCCAGGGTCACAAAGGTCTTGCGCACAGACTTGGCAGCCGGTGTCCCTTTGCGGGTAGGAATAGTACGAGGCGCAGGCGTGGCACGTTGCTCTGTGGAAACATGCCCAGAGACCGATGCTGCTGTTGCAGGTACAGCGGACCACAACGATCCCGGCAAAACCCACAAGCCCGCCAAGACCCCCAGCCACCCCACCGTTGTATTGATAGGCCTTTTCACCACGCCATTCCTTAGCCTGTTCTGAGCAAAAAAGGTCCGCACTACCCATCCATGGGCTTAAGGCGATTAACCCTCTGCAAAAAGCGCTTCAACAAAATCTGTAGGATCAAAGGGTCGTAAATCCTCTACCCCTTCACCCACACCAATAAAGCGGATGGGAAGATCAAATTGCTCACAAATACCCACCACCACACCGCCTTTGGCGGTTCCATCCAGCTTGGTAATCACCAACCCGGTGAGACCTAAGGCTTCATGGAAAATCTTAACCTGATTAATGGCATTTTGGCCGGTTGTTGCATCCAATACCAACCAGATATCCTGAGGTGCCGTTGCCTCCAACTTTTGGACAACCCGCTGAACTTTTTTGAGCTCTTCCATCAAGTTGGATTTGGTGTGCAAGCGACCGGCTGTATCGGCAATGAGCAAGTCCGCACCCCGACTACACGCAGCGGCATAGGCATCATAAATCACCGAAGCAGAGTCCGCATCCTGCCCTTGGGCAATAACCGGAGTCTGGGTGCGCTCACCCCAAATTTTTAGCTGCTCAACGGCTGCTGCACGAAAAGTATCCCCGGCAGCGAGCAGCAGGTTATGACCTTGCTCACGGTAATACGCACTTAATTTACCAATGGTCGTGGTTTTACCCACCCCATTAACCCCCACCACCAAAAGAGCATGGGGGCCGGGCGTAATCATTTCCAAAGGTCCATGGTGACGGCTTAAACGCTCACCAATAACCTTTTTGAGCATTCCTTTAACCGCTTGGTCTCCCTCTGGGGCTTCCTTGGGAAAACGCTCACGGGTCTCCGCGATAATACTCTGTGCCGTCTCAACCCCAAAGTCAGACATGATCAGTAGATCTTCTAACTCTTCAAGCAGATCATCATCTAAGGCCTGACCGGTGATGATGGTCTCTAGCTTTTGGGTAAAGCTTTTACGGGTCTTGGCCAGACCTTTGCGCAGCTTGTCAAAAAACGCCATAGTACATTCCAACCCCAAACGCCCATGTACAGCAGATCACCATGCAAGGGTCGTGCAATGGGTAACAACAGATGAAAAAAGAGCAGGTTTCTTTAAACCCACCATCCCGCCATGTAACGACCTGTCAAATTATTGGAGGGCCGCATGGGTTTTATCGGTCCCTTCCAGCTTGGCCACAGTGTCTTCCAGGTCATACCACCAGAACTCTTCACCCCGATAACCGATAAACCGAGCTTTGATCTGCCCAGCATCGCCCAAAATAAAAAAGGATGGGACAAAAGTTACCTTACGGTTTAACTTCTCGTACTGGGCTGGGGGATGATCATGATCAACCTGCACCAGGGGTAATTTTTTTGACATGGCGGTTTTAGGGTAGACCTCAGCCACCTCATGTTCAAAGCGGCGACAATAAGGGCAGTGTTCTGCACCAAAATAGACCAATGTACCGACTTCCGCCTGTACCTGTTCAGCTTGGGCAGGTTGACCGGCGCCAAGTAACAGACCCAGCCCCAGGACCACTACCCCAGTTAGCAGACGTATCATTCATTACCCTCCAAATACAGCCGTGGACATCCACACCAAACACCGTTTAAATAGACTATTATGGCCCAAGTAGAGCTTTCTGTCATCATCCCTGTCCTTAACGAACAGGAGAGTCTCCCCATCCTGCTAAGGCAACTTCAGCAGCAACAGGGTGTTATGCTGGAAATTATTGTCGCAGATGGTGGTTCTAAAGATCGCTCCCAGTACATTGCCCAACAAGCCGG
This sequence comes from Magnetococcus sp. PR-3, assembly GCF_036689865.1. Lineage (NCBI taxonomy): Bacteria > Pseudomonadati > Pseudomonadota > Magnetococcia > Magnetococcales > Magnetococcaceae > Magnetococcus > Magnetococcus organivorans. Next base: position 15,572 of record NZ_JBAHUQ010000004.1, on the reverse strand, counting down.
TGCAACCTGGGTTAACAGTGCACCAGGCCGTGGGGTACAGATGAATCAGGGTGCCACACACAGTCAGGCGCCTTGGCTGCTTTTTTTACATGCCGACAGTGGTTTATCCCATAAAGAGCTCATCTCCACAGCTTTAACAACCTTACGTCAAACGCAGCAGAAATCTCCCCATGTTGCCGGACACTTCCCTTTAAAATTTACAGGCGCTAACCCAGCTATTTTAAAAAAACTTTGGTATAACCAAGCCAAAACCTATTTAAACCGCCATCAGGTCATTAATGGTGATCAGGGGATGATGCTACACCGAGATTTTTTTGAACAACTGGGTGGATTTGATACCACACTGCCTTTTCTTGAAGATCAACGCTTGGCGGCCGCTGTGCATCAACGGGGCCGATGGATCACACTACCCGGCCTTTTAGAGAGCTCTGCACGTCGTTTTGAACAAGAAGGCGCGTGGCAACGGCGACTGCTGAACATTATGATTATGACAGCATATAGCCTACCCTTAACCGCTTTTTTTAAACAGGCCGGGACCCTGTATCGGCAACAAGCCAAGACCGGTCAACTACACTTATCCCCCTTCTTTAAGAGCATGAAAGAGCTTGGAACAGTACGGTATAACGAGGCACCCACCACACCATGGGGCCGCGGTGGGCACTACCTACAACAGAACCTATGGCAGTTTGCTTTTATGCTGGACCAAAAACAGGATCAAGCCCCCCTGCATACCCCATGGCTTGATCGATATGACCGTTTTATGGCCCCAATACTGGAACATGCCACCCTGCGCCCTTTGTGGACGGGAATGATCTGGATTCTCTTTCATCTCATGTGGCTCTATTGCTGGTTTCAGGAGAGATATAATGGCTAACCAGACACTTAAAGATGATTACATCCGTAGCAAACAGCGGGGGTTTAAAGAGGCCGTTGGTCGTGTCAACAGACAGCTACAACAGTATGCGGATACCCAACCAGAACATGCACCTATGGTGGAGACGTTGGCACATCTGTTTGCCAACGCCTGGTTACGTAGCGAGGTTCATCCCGATTATACCCAAGCCGTCACCGCTTTATCACGCAACCCAGAGCACCAATTTTTAGTGAACCTGTTGCTCAAAAGGCTGGATGATCGCCATTTTGTGCAAAGTCACCTGAGTGCCGCACTGCAGAGCACACCCGAACACCCAAGACACCAAAGAGCCGCTTGGCTATTGGCACAACATGGTCAAGATCTTCAGCAAACCACACAGGCTATTCTTGATCAGTGGCAACAGAGCAGCTTACAACCGACGGCGGATTTTCAAGCCATTACACGTCAGGTTGGTGCTGAAGAAAAATCCAGGTACAGCGAGCGGCTCGGCGAATATGAACAGCAAAGGCTTGAACTTATTGATGCATTACCTGAGCAGTTCGGGTCAGAAACACCTTTTGAAAAAGTAGGCATTATTCCACGCATGGCCTGCCCACAGAGCTGCCGTCATTGTATGTTTGTCTGGCGACCTGTTATGCGAGACCTGCCTGATCCATCCCCACTTTATAAACAGATCAATCGGCTTACCAAGCAGGTTCTCTTTACAGGCGGGGATCTTACCCCTGTCTTGGAGGGATTTCATCAAGCCATTGCCAGCATGCCCCGCATCCGTCTGTTTGCTATTCTTCTTAATGGTGACTTCGCCAAGGATGATCACGCCACTCGAGCCGTATTACAGGGCTTTCAGCACGCTCTGAATCAACGCAGTAAAAAAGCAGCACCCGCTGAAATTATTTTACAGATCAGTTTTGACGAATTTCATCAGGAAATTTTAGCGGATCGGCACGGCCAACTGAAAGAGCGCATCGCTGTTGCCAACATTGCGCGTATTGTTCAAGCAACTGCGGACTATCCACAGATTAAGCTCTCTCTTCTGCATAAACAAAATAGCCTCAATTTTTCTGAGGCCCTGTTCCGCGATGGTGTGTTTGCCCGCCTGACCCAAGCGCTTAACCACATGGGGGAATCGCTGGAGCTACTGCAAGTGACCAAGACCCCAACAAAAAAACGCCACCCCGTGGATGCCAATACCCAAGCGCCGGTCATTCGCGAAGCGCTCATGGTCCTTAAACGCACCCCTGACCAACCCATTCATTGGATGAGCGGCACCACAGATACCTATGGCCGCGCCGGTTACCTAGAGCCCAGTCAATTTGTGAATGATCGCATGCAACTGGATGCCTACCTACAGGGTACACCCATGGAAGAGGAGTTTGATACCGACCCCATGGTATGGCTGGATGGCCATGTTTCACTCTTTTCAGCAACCCATATCACCATGGGGCATCTGTTCCAGGAGTCGTGGGAGACCATATTAGGTCGTTGGCGTCGTGACCCTTTACTCGACGCCCTCAAACGCTTTGACCCCAAACTTATATCGCTGTACCAACAACTCAAACCTGACACAGATCTCTCTCAACTCAACTGCACCAGCCCCCATCAACTGTTTCATTACATGACCGAATCCGCAGCGATTCGCTTACAGTTGACCCAAAAATTAGTGGATCAATCCATGCCTTGAAACATACCCCATCCACCACCATGATAGCGTACATGGTTACTCGGTGCCTGCGGGGCAAACCTTGACCTCAGGTTAAACGGGAAGTTGGTTAAAGACCAACACGGCCCCCGCAACGGTGATCGCACTGGATGGTTTATCCCACCTCACTCAAACCACCCTGGCCACTGCGTTGTAAACGTGGGAAGGCCGGTTTGAAGAGCTTTTTTAGCAGTGCGTCAGCCCAAAGACCAGCCTTTTGCCTTGCAGATTCACACAATGCGGGGTGCATTGGGAGATGGGTTTAATGTGCGTTCAATCCCCCCCCCTAGCATGTTGACTCTGCCGTTGCAACCACGCTACGGGGTTGTTGCGTCATGGGCAGATCCAAACCCTATTTCATCCCCCTTGTGTGGCTTCTATCATACTGGTTTCAGCCATTGGTGACGTTAAGAGGACATCCATGGCCTTTTTTGCTTGGGTGGTTAAACATCCTCGCTTGTTGTCCGGTTTTTTACGTTGCCTCCCTAACGTAAGAACCAGAGAGGGCAAGACCCCAGCAGTTCCAGGCTTTACTCCCCTTATGATTGGATGCGCAAACCAAGGGTGTTGGCCAATGCCTTTGGTTACCCCTATGGGCTGGCCACCCTGTTTGTCATGGTGTCTTGTCTCTACGACCTAGGACTACCCCATGAAAAAAGACCCCAAATCTGGGCCTTTCTTTTCTGATCACACTCAAACACAGCCTCAAATTATCGGCATATTTAAAGTCATGACCTTTAGTCGGGTTGATTATTCAGTCACGTAGCAAGCCCTCTCGCTTTGCGCCACGAGATTCCACCTCACCGGCCATGATTTCAAACTTTAGATCAATCACCTACCTGATCCGTTCATGGTCTACCACTCGGTGTGTTGTGCCAGAAGCTTACACCTCTGCTCATTGTTTTTGTCAGCCAGACCATCTAAGGCACTTAAAAACACCGAAGCATACTCTCGATTGATCATTGCAATCAGGGTTTGGCGCGCTTGATCAATGGCATCCTGCCCCCCCTTAAATATGGTACCCCACCCATTAAGATGGCCGTAAGCGTCATTCCTATCATAGGGTATCGTACCTTCCTTATCCCCTCTTCGGTTGTCCGTTCAGTGCCAGCCCAAACTTGGCCTATGGCAGACAAGCTATCTGTTTGGAAAGAACAACCGTGCCGCCACACTTTATTGCATGTCGCGCATACAAACCGTTCAATCTATCTATCGTTATTTACATCACAAAGTACAAACGGCATGGTATGTTCTATCAGTCGCGCTCTAAAACAGTTATAGGAGACACCATGTACAAAACATGGATAATGGTATGGATTCTTGGTTTGATCTGGGTTGCCCCCCTACACGCTCAGGCACCATCACAAGCCCAAAAACCCCTACAATTAATGACTGAAAACTACCCCCCTTTTAATATGGCCAAAAGTGGGCGTAGCAGCGAAACATATGCACCCATGATCCATGGCATCGCCACGGATATGATCAAAGAGCTGTTCAAAAGGGCGGATATTCCCTACACCCTACGCTTAACCCAGTGGCGTCATGCCTATGCCATTACGCAGAACAAACCGGGCTATGGGCTATTCTCAACCACCCGAACACCAAACCGAGAAGAGCTGTTTCAGTGGGTTGGCCCATTGGTGGAGAACAACTGGGTTTTCCTTGCAAAGAAGAGCCGCAACATCACCATCAACTCGCTGGATGATGCCCGAGCCTACAAAGTGGGGGGATATAGTGGGGATGCCGTGGCCAACTATCTACAAGGACAGGAGTTTATTGTTGAACTTGCCTCAAAAGATAAGAGCAATGCCAAGCGCATTAAAAAAGACAAAATTGATCTATGGGCTACTGGCCATCTGCTGGGCCCTTGGCTGGCCAAAAAGATGAAAGTGAATGGCTTGGAGGTGGTCTATCAATTTAAAACCACACAGATGTATCTGGCCCTTAGCCCCACCATCTCTAAAACCACGGTGGATACGCTAAATACAACCCTAGACAGCATGCGCAAAGATGGCACCGTCGACACCATACATCAGAACTATTTGAAATAGCCCAATCTAAAATTCAATACCCTTTGCCGCCTTAATCCCTTTTTTGTAGGCATGCTTTACCATACCCATTTCAGTAACCGTATCAGCGGCTTCAATCACGGCATCCGGCGCATTACGCCCGGTTAAAATTACATGCATAGGCTGGGGTTTTTCCTCTTGCAGGAACCCAACAATCTCTTCCCCACTTATCCATCCATAGCCGCAGCAGTAGTTGATCTCATCCAACACCACCAAATCATATTCACCACTGCGGATAATGGCTTGGCTAAAAGCCCATATTTCACGCGAGGTTTGCAGATCTTTTTCTGGGTTTTTGGTGTCCCAGGTAAAACCATCACCTAGGGCATGCCAATCAATATTCTCAAACCGGGTCGCCGCATACTCCTCCCCCGTCTGCCATTGACCTTTAATAAACTGGATCACACAAACCCGTTTGCCCCACCCTGCGGCACGGAACACCACACCAAACGCACTGGATGATTTACCTTTACCCTCTCCCGTATGCACCAACATAAGTCCAGGCTTGTGCGGGTTCTCTTTCGGTATCTCCCGCTCAAGCTTCTCCCCTTCACTGAAGCTGGCTTGGCGGATAAACTCAATCACTTTTTCAGCGGCTTCTGGGTTGAAGAGCAACCCCATATGGTTGGTGTGTACCGCACACCACTGGGCACCGGGCAAACGGGTTTCACTGACCTGTACCACCCCATCGTTATCGCCTGGAATATCCGGGATCAACAGACGTGTCAAAGAGTACGGCCAATCGCCAGCAACCACCCCAACCTCATGACCTTCAGGCATGCATCCCAAGGCTTCACCATCTAGCCCACTGTCATAACTTTCACCCAATAAGGAGCGTCCCCACCATTTTTTAAAAATGGTATGGGCCGCAAGACTACCCAAAAAGGGCGAACCCAGGGCAACCATACGACCAATTTTCAGATCAGGGTGCCGTTGCAACATCCGTAAAGCCACCACCCCCCCCAAGCTGTGACAAACCAGATGAACCCCTTGCTCCATCTGTTTAACCTGCTCAGCTAAGGCATCAGCATTTTCATCAACATTTTGAGTTCGGGTGGGGTAGCTGAAAAAAGTGGGTTCAAACCCTGCACTTTTTAGGCGGGCAGAGAGTTGCAACATCTCCCCCCCCTTCATCAACAAACCATGAATACACAACACCTGTTCAGACATCAGACACCCCCACTCAAACGCTTTAATATCTTCACTCTCTCATCCGCTGGCCGTTTACCAAGCTTGATCGCTTGTTGATGAAAACGGCCCCAATCTCCACCCACCTGTTCAAACAACCGTTCAAAAGCAGGTACCCATTGGTGGTAGAGACTAAAGAGAGCTAAACGTGCGTTATTTAAATCTTGATAGACCCAGGCATCATACTGGAAGCCATGTCTTGTTTTAAAGGTCGCATAATCATGACGAAATTGGGCCAGAATCTGTTTTTTCCCATAGCGCTTCACAGCCTGCTTTTGCTGGGTATCATAGAGCTCTTTTAATTGAAGGCGTAAGTGCGCGATCTTCTGTTTAAACAAAGCCTGTTTTTTGCGCTTTTGCTGATAGGCTTGCCAAGCCGCAGGATCCTGCATTAGCCACTGTTTAACCCCTAAACGGGCTACCGCTTCAGCATAAGACTCATTAAAAGCCGTATCATCGGCGATATACAGACGTTGATGGCCCAGCTCATGAAAAATTAAATGGGCTAAATCAGACACGGGCCAGTGGATGGTGGTACTCAGCAGAGGATCTGCAAACCAGCCCAGGGTTGAATAAGCGGGAATGGGCGATACAGCAACATCCCACCCTTCACTGCGTAGCTCCGCAGCCAGCTCTTGAGCCGCAGATCGGGAAAAATAGCCCCGGTAGCTCAAGCACCCCACCACAGGAAAACACCACTGTTTGGGGGTTAATGAGAGCTCAGGCGCCGCTGTAACCGACCACACAACATAGTCTCTATCCAGAGCCACATAGGTTTCATAGCTACCGTCACTGGGTAGTGACATATGCTTAAGGGCAAAATGGCGGAGATCTTGGCTATGCTGTAGACGTGTCTTAAGCTTGGGGTCCGTGGCATCGGCTGCCAACAAACCCTCGATAGATTGGGCCTTACTTATAAGCTCAAGCTGCCCCTGACCCGCCTGCCACACATAGGCTGGTGAGACACACCCCCCCAGCACCAACAGGCTAAGCACAATAAATACACGCACCACGTTCACCTTATCGGTTCTGCCCCATATGCGCCAAACCACACTCAGGACAGGCCCAGGTACGACCATTCCATTTGGTCCGGGTAATGACCTCTTCATCATCCAAACAGGGGGTACACATGGCGTAACCACACGAACAGGTCCAAGCAAAACTGACCGGCTGTTTGCAGAGACTACACGGGGGAAAGGTTTTCCCTTTTTTCCGGGCCCTGTGTGTTGTGGTAGACATTTAGCAAACCCCTTTATTCTTTAAAAAATCGGCATACTGGCGATCCTGCTGTTGAATATGCTCAACCAGCCACTGCTCTAAAAATGCAGAAACCTCATGGGTTACTTGACTTTTTTGGGCCGCATTTTCCGCTAAGCGCAGTGCCTCTTGATACTGGTTTAGCCGAACCTCAAAAACTTCATGCTGCTTTTTATGCTGTTCTGTCTCTGGATAACCATACCGTTCAAAAAGCTGCTCTTCATAGCGAAGGTGGGTACGCACATATCCCGACACTTGGTTCAACAACATATCCAACATAGCGCCTAGAGCATGACCATCCTTAATCCAGACAATCGACTGCTGCAAACCCTCAAAGGCTGCAAACAACCCTTGGTGTTGCTCATCAATGGTTGCAATACCCAGTGCATACTCTGGCTTCCATACCGTCATGACCATCTGCGCACTCCTTTTAGTGATTCAAGCGGTCCAAGACCGTCATCAGGAAACTTATAAGAGCCTGCCCGGTCTCACTATATACACCCAGGGATTGGTGCGCACCCTCTTTTGATGAAACGCCAACATTAAAGTTGACAAATCATCTATTGCCACCTATACTATCCGACGCCTATATTAGGCGATCTAAAATTTTATCTGTGCAACTGATCTGTTGATCCAGCATCCAGGTCGATCTGCCCAAAATACGTTGACACTCATGCCCCACAATGGGGTTTTTGTTTTAAGGAGACCTCACCCATGTCCATTACTCTGACTGAAAATGCGACCACCAAGCTCTCTACGCTCATCGCTGAAGAGAACAATCCTAACCTGAAACTGCGCATCTTTGTTTCTGGCGGTGGCTGCTCCGGTTTTCAGTATGGTTTCACCTTTGATGAGAACCAAGACGACAACGATCTGGTTGTTGAGTCTGGTGCCGTGAAGGTTTTGGTGGACTCCACCTCGATCAACTATCTGCGCGGTGCTGAGATCGATTTTGTTGAGGACCTTAACGGTGCCTCCTTCCAAATCAAAAACCCCAATGCTCAGAGCAGCTGTGGCTGTGGCAACTCCTTCACCCCTGCAGCAACGGGTGGTGGTTGCGGTCACGCCGGCTAAGCTTTTGGCGACGCCACAATAGAAGAAGGCCCTCCATTCCTATGGAGGGCCTTTTTTCTTATGCCGAGCAAGTCTGCTTTTCCCTATTTTTCCCATTCCCCCACCTTGCAATCATCGCCCCCCAACCCCATATTATACTCAGTAATCTATACGCAGTGCCTGGGCATGCAGGGAACGCCGCTGCCCAGCAAGATATTCTCTCTTGATTCCCATACAGAAGGTGGACCTTCTATGTCTGATCAACGCAGTGACGAACCGGAAATTGTGGATGCCATTATTGAAGAGGCAGAGGGCGAAGGAGACAACCCTGCTTCTGATGCAACCCCCCCGGTCCGTATTGAGAACACTCTACCTACTGAATTGGTCATCTATCCTTTAGGCGGGCGCCCGTTCTTTCCGGGTATGCTTACCCCTATTCAGGTCGAAGGTTCCCCGTATTTCGAGACCATCAAGCAGGCTATGGATGCCCATGGCCGCCTATTTGGCATCTTGGCCAGCCACGCTGAAGATGGCCAGGAGGTGTTTGATTCTGAACAGCTGTTTGGGATCGGCACGGTCGTGCGGATTTTGGAAGCCGCTGTGAATGAAGAGACCAAGCAGATCAAACTGCTGGCTGAAGGTTTATGGCGTTTTGAGGTGCGGGATATTGTCAGCGCCAAGGCCCCGATCGTCGCTCAGGTTACCCACCATAATAATCCTGTCTCTGTGGTGGATTCAGATGCGCTTAAACCTTACACCATGGCGGTTATCAACACGCTAAAAGAGATTTTAAAATATGACTCGCTCTATCAAGAGCAGGTTAAAATGTTTCTCTCCCGCCATAATTTCAGTGAACCTGACCGGTTAGCAGACTTTGTGGCCTCCATGACCTCTTCTAGCCGTGAGGAGTTGCAGGAGGTCCTGGAGACCTTACCCATTATGGAACGGCTGGAGAAGGTTCTGACCCTGCTCAAAAAAGAGCTGGAAGTGGTCAAACTTCAAAATAAAATCCAGCGTCAGGTTGAAGAGGGTATTGCCGAGCACCAGCGGCAATTTTTCTTGCGGGAGCAGCTTAAAGAGATTCAAAAAGAGCTGGGGATTACCAAAGATGATCGCACCGCAGAAATTGACCGCTTCCGTGAGCGCCTTGAGCAACTGACCCTGACGGAAGAGGCGGAACAGAAAATTGAAGAAGAGCTGGATAAACTGGCTATTCTTGAAACGGGCTCCTCGGAATATGGCGTGACCCGTAATTATGTCGACTGGCTAACCAGCCTGCCTTGGGGTGTACACTCCACCGATAAGCTGGATATCAGTCGAGCTCGTCGTATTTTAGACCGTGATCATGATGGTCTGGAAGATGTTAAAGAACGTATTCTGGAGTTTCTGGCGGTCGGCAAGCTAAAAGGGGAAATTGGCGGTTCCATTATTCTTTTGGTGGGTCCTCCTGGTGTCGGTAAGACCTCCATTGGTCGCTCCGTTGCCAACGCTGTTGGGCGGGAGTTCTACCGCTTTTCTGTTGGCGGTATGCGCGATGAAGCTGAGATCAAAGGCCACCGACGTACCTATGTTGGCGCCATGCCAGGTAAGTTTGTACAGGCCATTAAGCATACCAAAGTGGCCAACCCACTAATTATGCTGGATGAGGTGGATAAAATTGGGGCCAGCTTCCAAGGTGATCCAGCCTCAGCTCTGCTGGAAGTGCTGGATCCCGAGCAGAACTCAGAGTTTCTTGATCACTATATGGATGTCCGCTTTGACCTCTCCAAAGTGCTCTTTATCTGTACCGCCAACCAGTTAGATACCATTCCCCGGCCGCTCCTGGACCGCATGGAGGTTATCCGTCTGTCTGGCTATATCACCTCTGAAAAAGTTAAAATTGCCCGTAACCACCTGCTACCCAAGCAGCTGGAGAAAAATGGCCTGGATAAATCCCAACTACGCATGAGCAACGGCGCATTAAAAGGGATTATTGAAGGTTACGCCCGTGAAGCTGGCGTACGCCGACTGGAACAGAAAATCGGCAGCATTGCCCGCAAAGCCGCCGTCAAAGTACTTGAAGAGGTACCCCTGCCGATTAAAGTTGGCCAGCAAGAACTGGAAGATTTTTTAGGCAAACCGGATTTCCGCGAAGAAAAACCCCTTAAAGGGGTTGGTATTGTCACCGGCTTGGCCTGGACAGCTCTGGGTGGTGCCACCCTGGATATTGAAGCGGTGCAAACCACGACTGAAGGCAACACCATGCTGCTAACAGGTCAGCTGGGTGATGTGATGAAAGAGTCCGCGCGCATCGCTTTTAGCTTTATGCAATCCAACGGTAAAAAGCTGGGTGGGGATCCTGGTCGGCTTAAGGGGAATATTCACCTGCATGTACCAGAAGGCGCCACGCCTAAGGATGGTCCATCAGCCGGTATAACCATGACCACAGCCCTGCTCAGCCTGGCTCGCAACCAGCCGCTGCCACGCCGCTTGGCCATGACCGGGGAGATTACATTGACCGGTAGTGTTCTTGCGGTTGGTGGTGTACGGGAAAAAGTTATTGCAGCCCGCCGGGTAGGTATCCGTGAACTGATTATCCCTGAGGCATGTCGTAAGGATTATGAAGAGGTCCCAGACCATATTCGTGAAGGGTTCACCGTCCACTTTGTGAAAAAATATACCGAAGTGGCCAAGATTGTATTTGGGTAATCTGATGTTACGACACCCCTCTATGGTAATGTTCTTACTGTTGCTGCCCATAACAGGCTACAGCCAACCAAGCCCTATGGGCTTAGCTGAGGCTGTTCAAGCACCACCGGCCATTCACCAAGAGCTGAATGATAGCCAGCTCCAACAGTTGGATGCGCACAACCCTCAACACAGCGATGGTAGCGTGCACCTATGCGCCGGGAAAAAAAGCTGCCCCTTGGATAAGCTGTTGGGGAACAATGTTCATGGGGGTAGCTATCTTAGCGAACCTGTCGTAACCCCCATGCGGGTTGCCGATGATGCCAGTTGGTCAAAAAGAAAACGTCGCCCTTTTCCAACCCAACTTGTCATACCCAGGCCCTTTAAGGTTGGGCAAACATGGCACCGCAAATGGCCAGTTAAATATGTACCACTAAAAGGTACACCCAAAACAGACACACCCCAAAAATCAGTGACCGTACAACCGACAGTCACGACACAGCAACCCACACCACCAAAAGCCACTGCCCCTTTAGCTGTGGCTAAAAAGGCTTTAGACCCCAAACCACCTTTAAACAACCGGCCAAACCCAGAACCCAAAGAGATACTTAGCCAAGAGACACAGCAACCGCTGGCTAAAAAACCTCCCGTCACTCCGGTCCTGGAACAAGCCCCACACGCCGCCAAAAAACTGCGGAAAAAGGTGACTGAGCCACGCATGCGCACCACGGAGAGCGTGGCCGTTGAAGAACCCATGACTGTTTTAAGCCAGGGTTTAACCACCTCTGAACCCATAGCCGCCCCAAGCAGCACACCTGTGTTGTTAAAGACCCCTACTCCACAGCCCTATGCTGAACCCCCATTAACACTGGAAGATATTGGCTTAGGCGAAGCGGCTGCTTTACTGAGGGAACCCAGCACAACAGCGGTGCCGAGCAACACAAGAGAGCCCTCCACCCAAAAACCGGCCACCACCGCTCAGCTAACAGAGCCCACACTGTTTGGTGCATCACAAAGCAGCCGACAAGAACCTACCCCTTTGACGGCTAATTTGGAGCATGCCGATTTTGTCCTCAACGCTTCTCCCGATCTGCAGTTAGGGAAACTGCCGGCACCAACCAGACAAGCGACAAGCCAGCCCAATACGCCCATGGAGCGGCCAGACTATGCTATGCAACTGCTCACTAAGGCAGATGCCGCTTTGAGGGAGCACTACCTATCACGCCCGTCAGGGCGTAATGCTCTTTTTTATACCGATATGGTTTTGGATCTGTATGCCTGGGATAACCAGACCCGGGTCCATGCTTTAACCATTATCCGTCGCATCCACCGGGCCTTTATGCTGCTCACCGAAGAGGCGTTGGATAAAGGTCAGAAGAGACGTGCTAAGGGGTTGCTCAACAAATCTCGTCGGGTATTTAAAAAATATAGCCTCCGAGATCCAGATGGCGCATTGCAAACACATATGGACCAACTACAGGCACGGCTTTAAGAACAAAGAGATGACGCTAGACCACCCCAGCAGGGTGGTCTAGCGTTGGCATAGAACCAGGGGCTTTTTACCTGTTTGCCATTGTAGAGCTTCATTCTTGGCTTGTGCACCACACCCCAAACGCTTAATGGAGACCTGTAACGGCAAGGGCAACGCAGGTACAACCAAGGGGCTTTCAAGACCACGTAGGGAAAAATAGGCCGCGTCAATATGGGCTCCAAGCTGCGTCCCTTGCCACAAGGGTGAGAGCACACCGGCGGTTTCAATCTGCGCCCCATTAAGGCCAATACCTTTAAGGCTATAGGGCATGCCGCCACCCCCTGTACGGGTTAAGTGCCCCTGCCAACGCCAGGGCGTTAAATGAACCCCCTGGAGATCCGCACGAAAACCAACCGTGTTACTATCTCCAGGGTACAGCTGAGCTGGGCGAATACTCTTGAGCTTAACCACCCCTTCCAGCACCCCCAAGACAGCAGATCCACTCTGTAGCGTCAGCTGTTCCTGACCAACCCCTAAACGTACAAGCAGATCATTGATCGTTGCCCGTTGCGGGCCTTTAAAAGGTTCGGCCAAATGGGTACCACCAACCCATGTTACCACCCCTCCATTTAACCCGAACTGCACCATACCCTGAGCATCTTTCAAGGGCGTTTTTCGGTTAAGGGGTGGGTAGAGCCCTTTTAGGTCAATCTTAGTCAGTTTTAAGGTGCCACTTTTTAGTGTGATATCCCGCACACCAAACTGATCCTCTTTCCACTTAAGCCTTTTCCCCCAATGACCGTGCTGACGCAGTAGTGGCCACAACTTTTGCCCCTGAGCTTCACCGCCCTGCCCCGTTAGATGAAAATGATAGCGTGGCCCTTGTGCCTGTTTAACCTGTACCTGCATCGGCTTTAGCACACCCAGGGGAGACTGAGCACCCTGAAGGGTAATCTCCCCCTGTTTTTTATTCCCCTTACCCTGTACCTGATGCATGACCAAAGGAAAAACAGACGGGGGCAGATTCATAGGCCCCATACTTTCGGTTAAACGCAGTCGCTCAAAATGACCACTCCAACGTTTACCTTGCCCTGTCAGCTCCAGGTTTTGCACCTCTCCCTGACGAAATTCAATGCGTTGAGCCGTAAGCTGTGCCCAATTTTTTCCGTTTAAACGCAACCGACCAGATTGGATTGAAGTATGACCCAATTTACGAAGAAGGGTCATCCCCCCCTTTTTTCGGGTCCATGTCCCAACCAGATCCACGACCTTTTCAAAATCACCATTGAACTGGTCAATCTTTAGTTCAACTTTTAGGGGGGAAAGGGTGTGTAGATAGACTTTTCCCGACAGTTTGGCATCGTCTTGGTTCAGGGTCAGGCGCTGTACCAGAACAGCTTTTTCAGGATCCCACAACGCTTCCGCCCAACTGTTGGAAAGCGGGAATAAGAGTAGAGATAAACCGAGCAAAAAAAATCTTACACCCACAGAAAACACCCCTCTGAATGCATCTAAAGATAAGCCCTTGGACAGATCATCAACCATGACGGGCATTCATATAGGCCTGCTCTGAAACCGAGTGCCAAGCCACAGCCTGAGCGCGGAAAGCACGGTACGAATCATAAATCTCTTTAGAGAGTGGATTTTCATGGGCGATCTCTGCAACCACTTCATCCGACAGATCCCTTAACTTCACCAGCACATCTTTGGGATAGGGACGAAGATCCACTTTATGCTTGTTCACCAAAATCTCTAAGGCTGAATTGTTACGGGCCGTAAAGTTTGCCAACATATTCATATTGGCCACTTTAATGGCATTTTGCACAATGCTCTGTAGATCTTTAGGTAGTGCCTCAAAGGATTTACGGCTTATTAAACACTCAATGGTGGTTCCTGGCTCATGCCAACCAGGATAGTAATAGTATTGAGCCGCTTTATAGATGCCAAAAGCCAGATCGTTATAGGGCCCCACCCACTCTGTGGCATCAATTGTACCGGATGATAAAGCCGAAAAAATCTCACCACCAGGGATGTTAACAGGGGTTCCCCCTGCCCGTTTCAGCACCTCGCCACCCAAGCCGGGTATGCGCATTTTCAACCCGTTAAGGTCCTCAACCTGATTAATCTCCTTGTTAAACCACCCTCCCATCTGCGTACCTGTATTACCAGCCACACTGGGGATCAGATCAAACTGACGGTAGAGTTTCTCCCATAGCTGATAGCCACCCCCTTGGTAAATCCAGGCATTCATCTCCTGCGCAGTCAGCCCAAAAGGAACAGCCGCAAAAAACTGGGTGGCGGGGTGTTTACCTTTCCAGTAGTACGCGGCCCCATGGCCCATATCAGCCGTACCGCGAGAGACAACATCAAAAATCTCAAACGCCTGTACAAGCTCACCTGCCCCAAAGACTTTGACCTCCAGGCGGCCCCCACTCATCTCTGTAATGAGTTTAGCGAGCGCATTGGCTCCCGTCCCTAAACCAGGAAAATTACGGGGCCATGCCGTCACCATTTTCCAACGAATTTTACGCTTGGCCGAGACAATAGCCGGTGCACCCATCGCGGCCACTGCTGTGGTGGCAGCAGCTCCTTTAATAAAGGTACGTCGGGGTAAGGGTGAAGAACTCGGATTTTTAGTATCACTCATGACAGATCTCCCTGCTTAAGCAGGTACGGTGTAGAAACCCTATTTGTAATTGAACGGTCTACTGTAGCAGATTGGCTTTCAGGACGCATGGACCCGGAAACCTTAAAAGCTCAAATAGTTGGGCCAAATTTATAGAAATTTCGTTGCGTTTGTTACATCTGTGTTGCAAAAAAATTGGTTGTCCATATCTCGCTCAACAGCACTATATTTTTCCGCTTCTTAGTCACTGGATCTGGCATAAATACAACTTTTATTCAATAAGGATCAAATTGACACCTATAGAGTGATCACCTAGTTTTATACACAAGCGTATATGTACAGATGGATCTGTTAATCAAACTGCATATGAGGTGTGCCATGGGTTGCATCAAAATGGGGTTGAGCGCTGCTTTTGCCTGGACGATGATTGCATTTATAGTATTAGGTAAAGAACAAGCAACGGTCGATTGGGGATGGATCGCCCTGATTGGTGTATTGCTACTCTTTTCTGGTTACATTTTCCGGCTACTGGCGATGCCCTTTCAACCGGTCAAACGTCATTATCACTCAGCATCCTGAGACGTACCATCGGGTAGGAGGCGGGGTTACCCCCGCCGACCTCCCACACCACCGGGCATACGGATCACGTACCACGGCGGTTCACATTT